>JBOGUH010000339.1:0-1679 GCA_050695975.1 Anaerolineae bacterium | reverse complement strand
ACAGTTGCACTGTCGCCCCGCGCCCGCAGTGCAACACATGCGGTGCAGTGCTCCCGCTGCGGGCGAACGGACTTGTGTAATCACCAGTGCATCCAATCTTGACGCGCCGAATAATCGCGATATACTTTCGTACACATTGACTGGCAAGGCGGCAGTGATGTTCGCGGACTTCTCCGTCACGATGAGCATGCGCGAAGCGATGCGGATGCGCGGGTTCCCGCGCGCACCCTGGTCCATGCTGCCTGCTGCCTGATCCGATCGATACAATCAATTCAGGGGCTGCCCGAGCGTGGGCGGCCCCTTTTGTTTAGAGATTGGAGATTAAGGAGAATGATCATGACGACCCCAAACCCGACACGACAACCCTTTTATATCACCACCGCGATTCCCTACGTCAACGCCAAGCCGCATATCGGCCACGCGCTCGAGTTCATCCAGACTGACGCGCTGGCGCGCTACCATCGACTCAAAGGCGAGGATGTGTGGTTCCTCACCGGTACCGACGAGAACAGCCTGAAGAACGTGCAGGCTGCCGAACGCGAAGGCATTCCGACCCAGGCGCTGGTCGGTCGCAACGCCGCGCACTTCTTCGCGCTGCGCGACTCGCTGAACCTGTCGTTCGACGACTTCATCCGCACCAGCGCCGAAGCGCGGCACCTGGACGGCGTACGCAAACTGTGGGAGGCGTGCGATCGCAGCGGCGATATTTACAAGCGCGCTTATCGCGGGCTGTACTGCGTCGGCTGCGAGCAGTTCTACGCGGAGGACGAACTCGTCGACGGGTTGTGCCCCGAGCACCTGACGCGCCCGGAAGTCGTCGAAGAGGAGAACTACTTCTTTCGCCTGTCGCGCTATGCCGATCAGCTGCGCGAGCTAATCGAATCCGACCAACTGCGCATCGCGCCGCAGGCGCGCAAGAACGAAGTGCTCAGCTTCATCCGCGGCGGCCTGGTCGACTTCAGCATTTCGCGCTCAAAGGCGCGCGCCCGCGGCTGGGGCATCCCGGCGCCGGGCGATCCCGACCAGGTGATGTACGTATGGTTCGACGCGCTGGGCAATTACATCACCGCGCTGGACTATGCTCACGAGGGCGATCTGTATCAACGCTACTGGGCGCAGAATCCGAATCGGGTTCACGTGATCGGCAAGAATATCATCCGCTTCCACGCCGTGTACTGGCCGGCGATGCTGCTCTCCGCCGGCGTGCCGTTGCCGGCCGCGATTTTCGCGCACAGTTTCATCACGCTGGGTGGGACGAAAATTAGCAAGTCTCTGGGCAACGCAATCGATCCCGTTGAGTTGGCCGGGCGCTACGGCACGGACCCACTGCGTTACTACCTGCTGCGCGAGGTTCGCACCACGGATGACGGCGACTTCACGCTCGAGCGGTTCGTCCGCGCCTATAACGCCGGCCTGGCCGATCAGCTGGGCAATTTGCTCAACCGCGTGGTCGGCATGATCGGGCGCTACTACGGCGGTGTGGCGCCTGCGCCGGGCGAGTTGGAAACGATCGACCGTAATTTGATCGGCATGGCGGTGAGCCTGCGCGAGCGCGTCGATGCCGCACTGGATCGGTTTGCTCCGCACGAGGCGCTCGCCGCGATCTGGGATGTGATCGGCGCGGCAAACAAATACGTGGATGACGTCGAGCCGTGGGCGTTAGCCAGGCGGCGCAAGTC
>JBOGUH010000338.1:0-2745 GCA_050695975.1 Anaerolineae bacterium | reverse complement strand
CCCAAGGTGAAGCATGGAAATCGGACTCATCCGCCGCATTGACATTGACAACGAGATGCAGACCGCCTACCTGTCGTACGCCATGTCGGTCATCGTCTCGCGCGCCCTGCCCGACGCGCGCGACGGCCTCAAGCCGGTGCAGCGCCGCATCTTGTTCGCCATGCACGAGTTGGGCTTGCGCCCCGATGCGCCCTACAAGAAATCGGCGCGCATCGTGGGCGAGGTGCTGGGCAAGTATCACCCGCACGGCGACGTGCCGGTCTACGACGCGATGGCCCGCCTGGCGCAGGATTTTTCGATGCGCTACCTGCTCGTCGACGGGCAGGGCAACTTCGGCTCGATCGACGGCGACCCGCCGGCGGCCATGCGCTACACCGAAGCCCGGCTCGCCCGCCTGGCCGAAGAATTGCTGGCCGACATCGACAAAGACACCGTCGACTGGCTCGACAACTTTGACAGCACGCTTCAAGAGCCGTCGGTGCTGTCCAGCCAGCTGCCCAACCTGCTGCTCAACGGAGCGTCCGGCATCGCCGTCGGTATGGCGACCAACATCCCACCGCACCACCTGGGCGAGGTCGTCGACGCCATCGGATATTTGATCGACCGCTGGGAGACGATCATCGACGATCGGCGCAAGGCAGCCGCTTCGGTGAATCGACCTTTCGGACGCGACGACGAACTGGCTGTGCTGAGCGAGATGTTCCACACCGGCGACGATAATGTGACCGTTGAAGACTTGATGCAGTTCGTCAAGGGGCCGGATTTCCCCACCGGTGCGCTGGTGCTGGGACGTGAGGGCATCGTCAACGCCTTCGTCGCCGGCAAGGGCCGCATCGTGATGCGCGCCGTCGCCAACGTCGAAGAAATGAAAGGCGGCCGCTATCGCATCGTCATCAGCGAGATTCCCTATCAAGTCAACAAGAGCGCGCTGATCGAGCGCATCGCCGAGCTGGTGCGCGACGAGCGCATCCCCGACATTTCCGACCTCCGCGATGAATCCGATCGGCGCGGCTTGACGGTGGTCATCGAGCTCAAGCGCGGCGCGCAGCCCAAGACGGTTCTCAACCAGCTGTACAAGTACACCGCCCTGCAGTCGACGTTCGGCGTGCAGGTGTTGGCGCTGGTCGATGGGCAGCCGCGGCTGCTCAGTCTGAAGCGCGCGCTGCAAATCTTCGTCGAGCACCGCCAGCGCGTGATCACGCGGCGGACGGAGTTCGATCTTGCCAGGGCCAGGCATCGGGCGCACATCCTCGAAGGGCTGCGCATCGCGCTGGCCCATCTCGACGCAGTGATCCAGACGATCCGCGAATCGCCGGACGCCGACACGGCCCGCGATCGGCTGATGCAGCGTTTCCAGCTGACCGAGATCCAGGCCCAGGCGATCCTGGACATGCAGCTGCGCCGCCTGGCTGCGCTGGAGCGCCAGAAGATCGAAGACGAATACAAGCAGGTGATGCAGACGATCGCGTACCTGGAAGACCTGCTGGCTAACCCGCGCAAGATCCTGGCGCTGGTCAAAGACGATTGTGCTGCGCTGAAGGAAAAGTACGGCGATGCGCGCCGCACGCGCATCGTAGCCGAGGCGGCCGAGGAAATGTCGATCGAGGACCTGGTTGCCGACGAAGAGGTGCTCATCCAGCTGACGGAGCGCGGCTACATCAAGCGCCTGCCGGTGAAGGCCTTCCGCGCCCAGGCGCGCGGCGGGCGCGGCGTGACCGGCATGCAGACGCGGGAAGAAGACGCGGTGCAGTACATCTTCTCGACGCGCACGCTGCACCACGTGCTGTTCTTTTCTGACCGGGGCAAGGTCTATCACCTCCGGGTGTACGAAGTGCCCGATGCCGACCGCACCGCCAAAGGTGTGCCGCTGGTCAACCTGATCGCGCTGGGCGAGAACGAGCGCGTCACCGCCGCCGTGGCGCTGCCCGACTTTGACTCGTCGACCACCTTCACAATGTGCACGCGCAACGGGCGCATCAAGCGCGTATCGGCGGAGGAATTCGAAGCGGTGCGCCCCAGCGGTATCATCGCCATCTCGCTCGACGAGGGCGACGTGCTGGGCTGGGTCAAGGTCACGCGCAGCGATCAGGACATTATCATCGTCACCGAGCAGGGCCAGGCGCTGCGCTTCAGCAGCCAGCTGGTCCGGCCGATGGGGCGCTCGGCGGCGGGTGTCACGGCGATGCGCCTGGGCGACGGCGACTACATCGTCTCCATGGAGGCGATCGTCCCCGGCGGCGAACTACTGGTCGTGACAGCGAAAGGCTACGGCAAACGGACTCCGCTCGAGCAGTATCCCGCGAAGGGCCGCGCGACCGGCGGCGTCAAGACCATGGCCAATCGGATCGACGAGACCGGTGTCATCGCTTCGGCGCGCGTGGTGCTGCCCGACGACGAAGTGACGATCATCACCGCTGGCGGCATCGCACTGCGCACAGCGGTGTCGAACATCGCCCGCTCCGGCCGTTCGACGCGAGGCGTGCGCGTGATCGCGCTGCAGGATGGCGACGCCGTCGCATCCGTCGCGCGCATCGAAGGCAGCGATCAAATGACGGCCGGCGCGAACGGGCAGACGGACGAGGCCACTTCGCTCATGAGTGAGAACGGTCAGCAGCCGGTTGCCGAAGTTTCGAAGTGATGCAGCCTTATGATTAAATCGCCGACAGCTACGCTGACGGAATCTCAACAACATGCACTGGAGAAACTTCCACCGCGCGTCGCTGAAGCCTTGTCACATTTCTGTGA
>JBOGUH010000337.1:0-5903 GCA_050695975.1 Anaerolineae bacterium | reverse complement strand
ATATGATACGGCTGACCGACCGCCGCGGCAAACATCGCTTTGGTCGGAGTGGAGGTCAACCCCTGGTCGCGCCCGACGCCGTAAACGACGTATGGCCGCAAGCCGATACTGCTCACGCGATCGTCCTGCCAGTACACGCGCGCCGTGCCCTCGTTCGCTTGTTTGTAAACCCCGTAGAGTGTGTTGGGATGCAGCGGCGCATCGTGCGGCAGCGGCGTTCCGGCGGGATACGCATCCGCGACATCGTACACCGCCGCCGAGGAGGCGTACACGACTTTATTGATGTGCTTCCGCCGCTTCACCGCTTCGAACACGTTCACCGTGCCGACGACATTCACGCGCGCGCCCAGCGGCGGGTCGGCTTTGCAGAAAGGAACTTGCAGCGCGGCAAGATGGATCACGTGCGCGATCGCGTGCTCGTCGAGTGCATGCTCAAGCGCCAAGAGATCGCAAATGTCGCCGGCGACGAAGGTCACGCGGGCGAGTTCGGTCGGGTTGAGCAGGAGTTTGATGCGGCGTGGATCGCTGGCGAGATCGAAGACGACAACGGGTGTGCCCTGGCGCACCAGGTTACGCACGACCCATGCGCCGATGCAGCCCATTGCGCCGGTGACGAGGAAACGGTCGGGCATCTTGTAGCCTCCATCCTGAACTGATCCACGAAGGACACGAAGGATGATTCGTGTTTCTTCGTGCCCTTCGTGGATCGATTTGATACAGTCACTCCTCCACAAAATCCAATCGTGGGATAGGCGATTGGATCGTCCAGCCACCATCCACCACGAGCGTGGCGCCGGTGACGTAGGGATTCTCGACGAGGTACAGCAGCGCCCGCGCCACATCTTCGGGACGGGCGGCGCGGCCGGCGGGGGATACACTGCCCCAGTGCGCATCGTAGCCGGGATCGTCGCTGAGGTTGCGCGCGTTGAGCGTCGGGCCGATGCCGAGCGCGTTGACGCTGATGCGATGCGCTCCAAGTTCGAGCGCCAGGCAGCGCGCCATCTGGCGCAGGCCGGCTTTCGAGACGCCGTAGGCCGAAAGATACTGAATCGCCTGCATGCCGGCGACGGAGGAAGAAAAAACGATCGAGCCTGGGCTGCCCTGCTGAATCATTTGTCGGGCGGCGGCCTGAGCGCCAAAGAAAGAACCTTTGAGGTTGAGGTTCATAACTTTATCCCAGGCTGCTTCGGTGTATTCCAGGAACGGCGCCCACATCGTCAGCCCGGCGTTGGCGACGAAGATGTCCAGCCGCCCGAATTCGCGCACCGCGCGGGCGACCATCGCCTGGGTCTCGGTCACGAGGGAGCAATCGCAGTCGTGGGGCAGGGCAGTTCCGCCGGCCGATCGGATGCGCGCAACGGTCGCATCGGCCAGCTCCGGCTCGCGGTAATGGGCGACGAGCACGGCAGCCCCCTGTCGGGCAAGCGCTTCGGCCATCGCCGCGCCGATCTCCCGGCTGGCCCCGGTGACGATAGCGGCTTTCCCCCTCAGGCTGCCTCTCAGCGTTTGTTGTTCGTCGGTCATTTTCTCCTCCTCAAATTGGCTGCAATGCTCTGAACAGGGTCATGACTCACAAGAAACCGATGATGTTATAGCATCAGTCCGCTTTAGGAATCAATTAAAGCCGGCTCCGTCGCTTGCCAGTAGTTTTTTTTGTGCTAGACTCTTTGCGCTATCGATCAAACCGCGCTGCCTATATCCTATCACATCACAGAAGCCAAGTAAAAAGGCTGCCGAAAAGGCGACAAAGCCATGTCACGACCCGTCACCCTCTTCAGCGGCCAGTGGGCCGACCTGCCTTTCGACACCTTCTGCGCCAAGGTCAAGTCCTTCGGCTACGACGGCGTCGAGATCGCCTGCTGGGGCGATCACTTTGAAGTCGACAAGGCGCTCGGCGACGACTCCTACGTGCAGTCGCGCTGGGATATCCTCAACACGCATGGCCTCAAGTGCTTTGCCATCAGCACGCATCTCGTCGGGCAATGCGTGTGCGATGCGCTCATTGACGAGCGGCACAAGGGTATCATCCCCTCGCGCATCTGGGGCGACGGCAGTCCCGAAGGTGTCCGCCAGCGCGCCGCCGAGGAAATCAAGAACACCGCCCGCGCCGCGGCCAGGTTCGGCGTCAAGGTGGTGAACGGCTTTACCGGCTCGAAGGTCTGGCACACGCTGGCGATGTTCCCGCCCGTGCCGCCGGAGATGATCGAGGCCGGGTACCAGGATTTCGCCGATCGCTGGAACCCGATCTTGGATGTGTTCGATGAAGTGGGGGTGAAGTTCGGACTTGAAGTGCATCCCTCCGAAATTGCTTACGACTTCTGGACGACCCGGCGCACGCTGGAAGCGATCAACCACCGCGAAGCCTTCGGGATCAACTTCGACCCCAGCCACTTGCATTGGCAGATGGTCGACCCCGTGGCGTTCGTGTACGAGTTCGCCGACCGCATCTACCACATGCACGTCAAGGAAGCGATCCATAACCTCGACGGACGGAACGGCATCCTTGGCTCGCATCTGTTCTTCGGCGATCATCGGCGCGGCTGGGACTTTGTGTCGCCGGGACGCGGCGGCGTTCCGTTCGAGCGCATCTTCCGCGCGCTGAACAGCGTCGGTTACACAGGCCCGCTGTCTGTCGAGTGGGAAGACAACGGGATGAACCGCGACCAGGGCGCGCCGGAAGCGCTGGCGATGGTGCGCCGCCTGGACCTCACGCCGTCGGATGTGGCGTTCGACGCCGCGTTTGCATCCAAGAATTGACCTACTTGATTACCTGTTTACCTGTCTACCTGTTTACCTGTGTACCAGTACACAGGTAAACAGGGACTACGGAGGAACCTTATGGCTGAAACAGGCTTCACCACGATGGCCGGCGCGAAAGCCGCCGGCAGCGCGCAGGAGATCGGCGTCGGGATGCTGGGCTACGCCTTCATGGGCAAGGCCCACTCCAACGCTTACAAAAAACTGCCGTACATGATGTACCCGCCGCCGGCGATTCCCAAGCTGATCGCCATCGCCGGGCGCAATGAAGAAGCCGTGAAAGAAGCCGCGCTGCGCTACGGCTACGAAGGCTACTACACCGACTGGCGGCAGATGCTGAAAGACGATCGGATTCAGCTCTTCGACAACGGCGGCCCAAACGACACGCACGCCGAGCCGTGCATCGAAGCGGCGAAGGCGGGCAAACACATCATCTGCGAGAAGCCGCTGGCCCGCACGGCCAAAGAAGCGGCGTCGATGCTCGAAGCTGTGACCAAAGCCGGCGTCAAACACGCCGTCGCCTTCAATTATCGCTTTGTGCCGGCCATTCGCCAGGCCAAGATGCTCATCGACTCCGGCGCGCTGGGGCAGATCTATCATTACCGCGCAGTCTATCTGCAAGAATGGATCATGCCGCAGTACAACGAAAAGCTGATCTGGCGGTTGGACAAGGACGTCGCCGGCAGTGGCGCGCTGGGCGACCTCGGCGCGCATATCATCGACCTGGGCCGCTTCCTCGTCGGCGAGCCGCGCCGCGTCTCGGCCATGGCGAAAACCTTTATCCAGGAACGCCCGACGCCCGACGGCAAAGGCACGGGCAAGGTCGACGTGGACGACGCCTTCGTGTCGGTCGTCGAATTCGAGAACGGCGCAATCGGAACCATCGAAGCGACGCGCTTCGCGGCGGGTCGCAAGAACTTCAACTGCTTCGAGATCAACGGCGAGAAGGGCAGCATCCGCTTCAACCTGGAGCGCATGAACGAGATGGAAGTGTTCTGGGTTGGCGAAGAACCTAAAGTCACTCAAGGCTTCCACGACGTGCTCGTTACCGAGGGCTATCATCCTTTCTGGTCGAACTGGTGGCCGCACGGGCACATCATCGGCTGGGAGCACACCTTCGTCCATGAGATCACGCATCTGCTCGACGCTATCGTCAATAACAAGGCTGTGGCGCCTTACGGCGCGACCTTCGAGGATGGTTACAAGAATGCCGTGATCTGCGACGCGATCCTCGAATCGGCGGAGAGTGGAAGACGGGTGGATATCAAGTATTGATGAGTTCGTTGAGTTCCTTTAACTCCCTTCCACTGGAAACTCAATGAGCTGAGAGAACTTAGTGCCTATCCGAAAACCGCCGGAGTGCGGACTTTAGTCCGCTCCAGGCAGGGCAGGCTAAAGCCTGCATTCCAGTGTTTGGATAGGTTCTTAAGATCGCAACAGGAGCGTGACGATATGGAAGTGACACTCCTCGGCTTCATCATCGGTTTTGTGGCGATTCTATTGACGTTCATCGCGTTCATCGCGCTGGTCGCGATCAAGCTCGGCCCTGTCGTCTCGCTGCGCGTCTACACGCTGATAGAGGTCGTGACCATCGCCGGGATTTTGCTCGGCACGCTCGGCATGTTCCAGCCCTGGGACCTGATGGGCTTCCGGCCGGGCTTCCTCATTCTGCTCGTCTCCACGCTGGCTTTCATTGTATGGAGCCACCTGATCCCGAAGCGCGCGGAAGACGACTCAGGCGGCGATGGCGCCTCTTCTTGATCCAGTGTAACTGTGTATACTCAGGAGATCGCGAAATCGTAGTGACGACTTCAGTCGTCAGCGGCAAGAGCGACTCAAGTCGCTACTACGAAGCCATTTCGTGATGTGCTGATACTAAAGGACTCCGACATGAGCCTACCCGATCTTCGCGCGCAGGGGATCCGGCGCACGCCGGACGAGATGTTGAAGCACTTGCAATCCTTCGAGCTCGACCTGGAGTTCTCGGCCGGCGTGTGGTTCTTCTCGCCGCCGCAGTCGCGCTTCCACGATCGCTACAAGCCGGTGATCGACATTGCCGCGCGCCTCGACATCGCCGCCCAGCTCAAGGACTACGGCCTGTCGGCGATGGAAGCACACTATCCGAACGAAGTGAACGAAGACAACCTCGATCTGTGGAAGCAGTTCAGCCGTGACACGGGCATCCGGTTGATCACCGTCATCCCGCTGCTGTTCTGGGATGCCGATTACGAGTGGGGCAGCCTGTCCTCGCCGATCGATTCCATCCGCCAGGGCGCGATCGAGCGGACGAAAGGCGCGCTGCGGCTGAACAAAGAGCTCGACACCGACTTCGCCGTCGTGTGGCCGGGCATCGACGGCTACGAGAACGCGTTCGGCATAGATCTCGTTGCCGCGCGCGATCGCTTCGCATCCGGCTTGGCCGAAGCGATGGACGCCGTGCCGGGCGTGCGCGTCGCCGAAGAACCCAAGCCCTACGAGCCGCGCGGGCATATCCTGTATGGCACGACCTTTGAAGGTCTGCTGCTGGGCATGAAGATCGAGGTCATGCTGACGAATCCGGAGAATCGCAAACTGCTGGACGAAGGTCACGCGCTCGTCGGGCTGAATCCCGAAGTTGGGCATATGCTGATGGGTTACGAAGATATGCCCTATTCCTACGGTATGGCGATGGAGTACGGCCGCCTGGCGCACACCCACTGGAACAGCCAGCCGCTCGGCAATTACGACCAGGATTTGAACGTGGGCGTGCTGTCGCCCGAAGCGGTCGAAGCCACGCTGTACGCGATGAAGATGTACGGTTACACAGGCTACTTCGGCATCGACATCAACCCCGAGCGCATGCCGGTCGACGTGGCGCTGCGCAATTCGATGGACGCGCTGCGCGCCGCCAACGATCGCATCAACAATCTCGATCACGAGTCGATCCTTTACGCGACCAATCATCCCGAAAAGTCGCGCGGCTGGCTGGAAGCGTATCTCATTCGGGCCAGGGCCGCGCATCCTGAAAAACTCCGGCCGCTGCCGTCTCTCAAGAGGAACTAGAGGCAATACCATTCAAATAAGCGATGTTTCACCGCAGAGGCGCAAAGAGCGCTGAGAAAATCGAAATATCTCTGCGTCCTCAGCGTCTCGGCGGTGCGCTGTGT
>JBOGUH010000336.1:0-5164 GCA_050695975.1 Anaerolineae bacterium | reverse complement strand
GCCTGGGCAACTGAAGAGATGGTCTATCTTCCCACAGGATAGGCAGCGTGAAGTTCCTGCTTGACATGGGGTTAGCGCGCAGCACTGCTACTTTTCTGCGTGGCCGCGGGCACGACGCGATTCACCTCCGCCATGAAGGACTTCAGCTCAATTTCTACTTGAGCGAAGTGCTCGATCGCTTTGCTGCGCAATTGGAGGTGGGTGCGTTAGTTAGTGTAAATGAGCACAGCATCCGCGTGCGTCCGCTGCCGATATCAAAGTGAACGAGCACCTGCGGTTGGCTATCGCTGGTCGAACCAGTGCAGCAAAAGAGCCCCTGTTTCGTCAAGAAGGCAGGGTTCTTTTGTCAGAGCGCACGGGCATCAGTGCTATAATCTCGGCGATCGTACTCCCATACCTCCACACTCTCATACTTTTCTCGACGAGAGACTCCATGAAGATTGCTCCTTTCCATTTCCGGCCGCGCCGATCCGTTTCCATGTCGCTGAACGGCATGGTCGCCACCAGCCAATCGCTCGCCGCGCTGGCCGGGCTGCGCATGCTGATGCGGGGTGGCAACGCGGTCGATGCCGCCGTGGCGACGGCTGCCGCGCTCAACGTCGTCGAGCCGACGTCGACCGGCGTCGGCGGGGATGCCTTCGCGCTGACCTACCTCGCCAGGACCGGCGAAGTCACCGCGTTGAACGCCAGCGGTCGCGCGCCGAAAGCGCAGACGCTCGACGCGATGCGCCGGCGCGGCTATGCGACGATGCCGACGCACGGCGGGCTGGCTATTACCGTGCCGGGCGCGGTCGCCGGGTGGGCGGACATCCTCAAGCGGCATGGAACGATGCCGCTGGCCGACGTGCTGCAACCCGCGATTGAGTTGGCCGAGCAGGGCTACCCCGTCACCGAAGTGATCGCCGGTCACTGGAAGAACCTGGAGCGCCGCGCCGCTGAGTTTCCGACGCTCGCCCGCGCCTACTTGATCGACAGGCACGCGCCGCGCCCGGGCGAGGTTTTCAAGAACCCGGCGCTGGCCCGCACGCTGCGCGCCGTTGCCGAGGGCGGCCCTGATGCGTTTTACCGCGGCCCGATCGCCCAGTCGATCGTCAAAGTGATTCAGGACAACGGCGGGCTGATGGCGCTCGAAGATATGGCCGCGCATACTTCGACGTGGGACGATCCGATCCGGACCGATTATCGCGGCGTGACGATCGTCGAGTGTCCGCCGAACGGGCAGGGCATCGTCGCGCTGGAGATGCTAAACATCCTCGAAGGATTCGATCTCGTCTCGATGGGCTACGGCACGCCGGCGTACTACCATCACTTGATCGAAGCCACCAAGCTGGCCTTTGTCGACGCTTTTGCGTACGTCGGCGATCCGCGCATGACCGACGTGCCCATTGCCGGTTTGATCGACAAAGCCTACGCCGCCGAACGGCGCAAGTCGATCCATCCAAGGCAGGCCATGTCGCGCGTCGTGCCGGGCAAACCGCAGGGCGGCACGGCGTACCTCAGCGTGGTCGACAGGGATCGCAACGCCTGCTCGTTCATCAACAGCAACTACATGGGTTTTGGATCGGGCCTGGCGGCGGAGGGGGTCGCGCTGCAGAATCGCGGCGCGTTGTTCTCGCTCGAAGAAGGACATCCCAATTATATCGCGCCGGGCAAGCGGCCCTATCATACAATCATCCCGGCGCTGGCGCTGAAGGGCGGCCGATTGTGGATGTCGTTCGGCGTGATGGGCGGCTTCGTCCAGCCGCAGGGGCATGTACAGGTCGCCTGCAATATGATCGATTTCGGCATGAACCCGCAGCAGGCGCTCGACGCGCCGAGGGTGGTGTGGTACGACGGGGCGACGGTCGATCTGGAGGACGGCATCGCCGACGATGTCCGTTCGGCGCTGGTGGCAATAGGCCACCACTTGATGACGAAGGACAATCCGGCTCGCTATTACGGCGGCGGCCAGATCGTGGCCATCGACGAAGACAGCGGCGCGCTGCTGGGCGGGACGGAACCGAGGAAGGACGGGGTTGCCATCGGTTACTGATCACCGGTTACTGCTCACTGCTCGCTGACCACTGGTCAGTTGCGATAGGCGATACGCGATATGCTGAACAACCATCCACCCGTGTGGCCCGTAACCGAATGAAATATGACCAGTTGGCCGGCTAGAGTTCTTTAGCCTGTTTTCGCACCCGCTCCCGCTGGATGGCCACATCCAGCGGCTGGGGCGTGGATGTGGCCATCCACGCCGAGCACGGCTTAAAATTGGGTCATCGTCCCTCTGCCCGAACTGCTCGCTCGATCGGACATCATCTCGCTGCACGCCGCTGTCACGCCTGAAACGGCGCACATCTTGAATGCCGACGCCTTCGCTCACATGCGCGACGGTGTATGGATCGTCAACTGCGCCCGTGCCGCGCTGGTCGATGAATCGGCGCTGTGGGACGCTTTGAATTCTGGCAAAGTGGCGGGGGCCGCGCTCGATACGCTCGAGCAGGAGCCACCGCCACCCGACCATCCGCTGATTCGCCATTGGTGCAGTATGGCGACATTCGCGTCGACGCCAGGCCGGAGGGCTACCTGCTCTTCCTGGAGAATAAGGATGTGCCCGGCGTGATCGGCCGCGTCGGCACGCTGCTCGGCGCGAACGGCGTCAACATCGGCGAGTGGCGGCTGGGCCGCGATCGACCCGGCGGCCGCGCGGTCTCGTTCATCACTCTCGACTCCGCCTGCCTGCGCAAGGTGCTCGATCAGCTGCGTCAGTCGCCGGAGATTTACGCCGCGAAGCTGGTCAAGTTGTAAATACCCACTCCGACCATGCACGCCACCCGACCCGCGCTCCCCGATTCGCTCATCGCCCTCGTCACCGAGACGCTCGCCCGCTGGCTGCCGTCCGGCGGCGCGGCGCTCGCTCCGCGCGATTGGGGCGCTGACGAGTGGCTGGCTGCCGAATGGATCGCCTACTGGCAAAATGCGATCCCCTGGCTGCACGCTCGAGCCACGCAGGCGGCCATCCTTATGCCCGATGCTGCTCGCGAAAGCCTGTCTTCCATCGCCGCGCTCAGCCGCCGGCGCACACACCGCATGCTCGATGCTGCGGTCGAGTTAATCGACGCCCTGTGCGCCGAAAGGATTGATACGATGCCGTTCAAAGGCGCACTGCTCGCGCCGCTGTATTATCCCGACCCGGCGCTGCGCCCACTGGCCGACCTCGACATTCTCGTCCGCGAGAAAGATGTGCGGAAAGGCATCGCCGTATTGGAACGGCTGGGCTACCGGTATTACTCGCGTTCCGCCGAGGACTTCGTTTACCTGCGCGGCGAGCGCAAATCGAACGTGTGGCATCCAGACAACGTGCATCCGGTGGAGTTGCATTTTCGAGTGCGCGAAGAATACGCCGGCCTGGCCTACGATCTCACTGACGCAATGTGGGCTTCGGCTGAGATGCGCTCCTATTGGCGTGGCAGCCAGACGCTGATCCCGCCTCAGCCGGTCATGCTGCATCACCTGTGCGCGCACACCACGAGCGACCTGCTGATTCAGCGCGGCAAACTGATGGAGATCGGCGACGTGCAGATCGTCGCGCCGCGCATGACCGAAGGCGATTGGCGCGCCTTCCTCGGAGCGATCCCGCCGCACGGCGCGCGGTTCGTTTATCCGGCGCTGGCAGTGACCGCGCGTTACGCGCCCGGCTGCATACCCGATGCAGTGCTATCGACCTTGCGCCTTCATCTGACGCCGCCATTGCGCGAATGGAGCGATGCGCTCACGCTGGCAGACGCATCTGAGTCGAACCCCAAGCCGCGCAGCAGTATCGGCCTGGGCCTGGCGCGCCTGCTGGCTCGCTCGCGCTTCGAGCAGTTCCAGATGTGGATGCGATCGCTGTTCCCGCGCCGCTGGAACCTGGTCAAGCGCTATCCGCGCCTGGCCGCATCGCCGCTCTACCCGCTGTGTTACGTGCTGATCAACCTGGATCGGGCCTGGCACATCCTCCAGATACGAGCGGCGCGACGAAAGTCTAAACCGCCAGGGCCTTGACTCGCGCGAAAAGTGTGCTAACATACTGGCCATGATGAACGGACTCGCGGTTAGCCTTGCCAAGTACGCCTACTTTTACACGACGGTCAAACGACCGCCGCTGTTTCGGCTTGGCAGTCTCTAGACGGTAGCCCAGGACACCAAAGCGCGAAGCATCGGCTTCGCGCTTTTTATTTGTGATACGGAGGCCCGCTGTGCCGGTTCGGGGAATTCGCGGCGCGACGACCGCCGAACAAAATACGCCGGAGTCGATTCTGGCGGCGACGCACGAGCTGCTCACCGCGATCACCGCGGCGAACGATCTCCAGCCCGACGAGGTGGCCTCGGCCATCTTCACGACCACGCCTGACCTGAACGCCGAATATCCGGCATTGGCCGCACGGGCGCTGGGCTGGCGCGATGTCGCGCTGTTGTGCGCGCACGAAATGGATGTGCCGCACGGTTTGAAGAGGTGCATTCGGATCCTGATTCACTGGAACACGGCGGCGCCTGCCGACGAAGTGCGGCACGTGTACCTCAAAGGCGCTGTCGATCTGCGTCCCGATCGGGCAGCTCCCGGGGCAACACGGAGGGCGGAATGATCATCGTCATGCAGCATGGCGCAACGGCGCACCAAATTTCAGAGGTCGTGACGCGGGTCGAAGCGATGGGCTATCGCGTCCATCTCTCACAGGGCGAAGAACGGACGATCATCGGCGTGATCGGCGACGACCGGCCGATCAATGGTTCACAATTTGAAGCGCTGGCTGGCGTCGAGAAGACCGTGCGCATCTTGCAGCCGTTCAAGCTGGCCTCGCGCGACATGCACCCACACGATACCACGGTCGCGCTGGACGGGATCACGGTCGGCGGGCGGGAGGTGATCCTCATGGCCGGGCCGTGCGCGGTCGAGAGCCGCGAACAGATATTGGAGACGGCCATCGCGGTCAAAGAGGCGGGCGCGCACGTGCTGCGCGGCGGCGCGTTTAAGCCGCGCACCTCGCCATACAGTTTTCAGGGGCTGGGCGAGAAGGGACTCGCACTGCTGGCCGAAGCGCGCCAAGTAACCGGGCTGCCGATCGTCACCGAAGCCATGTCGCCCGACCAAGTGCCGTTGGTGATGCGGCACGCCGACGTGCTGCAGGTCGGCGCACGCAAC
>JBOGUH010000335.1:0-2206 GCA_050695975.1 Anaerolineae bacterium | reverse complement strand
GCAGAATGATCATCGTGATGCAGTACGGCGCCAGCGCGCGCCAAATCTCCGACGTCGTGTCGCGCGTCGAAGCGCTCGGCTATCGCGCCCATCTGTCGCAGGGCGAAGAGCGGACGATCGTCGGCGTGATCGGCGACGACCGGCCGATCGATGGAGCGCAATTCGAGCTGCTGGACGGCGTCGAGCGGGCGGTGCGCATCTTGCAGCCGTTCAAAATCGCTTCGCGCGACATGCACCCGCAGGATACCCTCGTCACGCTGGACGGTATCCGGGTCGGCGGGTCGGAAATCGTCATCATGGCCGGGCCGTGCGCCGTGGAGAGCCGCGAACAGATTTTGGAGACGGCTATCGCGGTCAAAGAGGCGGGCGCGCACGTGCTGCGCGGCGGCGCGTTCAAGCCGCGCACCTCGCCGTACAGTTTTCAGGGGTTGGGCGAGAAAGGACTCGCGCTGCTGGCCGAAGCGCGCCAGGCGACCGGGCTGCCCGTCGTCACCGAAGTGATGTCGCCCGATCAAGTGCCGTTGGTGACCCGGTATGCCGACGTGCTGCAGATCGGCGCGCGCAACACGCAGAACTACTCACTGCTGCATGCCGCCGGTGAATCGGGCCATCCGGTGCTGCTCAAGCGCGGGATGATGTCAACCATCGAAGAGCTGCTGATGTCCGCCGAGTACATCCTGTCGCACGGCAACGGCCGGGTTATGTTGTGCGAACGCGGCATCCGCACCTTCGAGCGCTACACGCGCAACACGACGGATATTAACGCGATTCCGGTGATCAAGCATCTGTCGCATTTGCCGGTGATCCTCGATCCTTCGCACGCCACAGGCAAGTGGGAGTACGTGACGGCAGTCGCGCGTGCCGGAATTGCGGCCGGGGCAGACGGGTTGATCGTCGAAGTTCATCCACACCCTGAAGAGGCTGCCTCGGACGGCGCGCAGAGTTTGAAGCCGGAGAAGTTCGCGCAGTTGGTGCAGGAGGTGAAGCGCGTAGCCGAGGCGGTGGGACGCCAGTAATTCGTTTCATCCTAAATTTGTTGTTGCGGTGCGGCTAACCGACATTTCTGCGGTATACCCCAATGATGGCGCTGCCTATGCGACTGATAGAAAAATTAGAAGATAACCAAGTTTGTATCATTGGCCTGGGGTTGATCGGCGGATCGCTGGCGCTGGCGCTGCGCGGCAAATGCGCGTCAATCGTGGGATACGACGTCGATCCGCGCGTGATCGAAGCGGCCTTGACACGCGGCGTGATCGATCGCGGCCTGACCAGCCTGGCTGACGCGCCGGACGAGATCGATCTGGCGATCCTGGCTGCGCCGGTCGGCGCGATCCTCGACCTGATTCCGCAACTGCCGGGCCTGATACCCCATCCCTTCCATCTGCTCGATCTGGGTTCGACCAAGTCGATGATTGCAGATGCGATGAACCGCTTACCTGAGCGCGTCAGCGCGCTGGGCGGGCATCCGATGTGCGGGAAGGAAATGGCGGGCCTGGCTGCCGCCGACCGCAATTTGTTTCGAGATAGCGTCTTCGTCCTGACACCCTTAGATCGAACGATGCCCGCGACCCTCGCGTTGGTTCAACAGGTGGTAGCTGCCGTCGGTGCCCGACCGCTGATCCTCGATCCGCTACGTCACGATCGGCTCGCGGCAGCGATCAGCCACGTGCCGTATCTGACGTCGGCTGGGTTGATCGCCGCGGCTGCGCGCGCGGATGACGAGATGGTGTGGGCGATGGCTGCCCCAGGCTTCCGCGACAGCACGCGGCTGGCCGCCTCGAACATAACGCTGATGCTCGATATCCTCATGTCCAATGCCCCTGCCGTGCTTGAGTCTCTAGCGCGCGTCCAGGCATCGCTCGGCGAGTTGGCGGCGTCGATCGAGCGAGGGGATGAGACGAAACTGCGATCGATTTTAGAAGCAAGTCAATCTCGGCGAGCGGGGATGTTTCACCTGTAAGATGAACTGGGTCATCTATCCGGCAACCAAATTGCGCGGCGTGGTTACGCCGCCGGGCGACAAGTCGATCTCGCACCGCGCGCTGATCCACGCGGCGCTTGCCGCCGGGACGAGCCGGATCACCGGCTTCCTGCACGCGGGCGTGACCGAGGCGATGATCCGCTGCGTGCGTGACCTCGGCGTTGAGGTAGAGGCTGAACCTGGCGAAGGTTCCCCTGGTCCGCTGGCCGCTACGCGAGCCAGGGC
>JBOGUH010000334.1:0-2820 GCA_050695975.1 Anaerolineae bacterium | reverse complement strand
GGACATTAAAACGCAGTCGGCCATCCTGCACCAATTGATGGTGATAGGCGAAGCGGTCAAGCGGCTGTCATCGGAATTCCGCGCCCGTCATCCCGACATCCCTTGGGCGCTGGTGGCAGGGATGCGTGACAAACTCATTCACGGATACGATATTGTTGATCTAAACGAGGTCTGGAAAACAGCGGAGGCCGATGTGCCGGACTTGCTCGCCTGGATTGAACCACTGCTCCCGAAGCAGAAGTAGGGTAGACAGTACTCATATGAGCATTATCAGGAGCATCGGCGGGCCATTCAGGCTATCGTCGGGACATAGCATAGACCTGTCATGAAATGCCCTTACTGCGGCAACACCGATACGAAAGTCATTGACACGATGCACGAGAGCGGTGGTGGGATCCGCCGCCGGCGCGAGTGCAACGTGTGCAACCGGCGCTTCTCGACCGTCGAGCGCGCGATCCTCACCACGCCGCTGGTCATCAAGAGCGACGGTCGCCGCGAGCCGTTCGACCGCGAGAAGCTGCTGGGCGGCCTGCGCGTCGCCTGCGCCAAGCGTCCCATCTCGAGCGACGCGCTCGAAGGCTTAGTCAACAGCATCGAGGCGCGCATTCAACAGACGGGCAAAGCCGAAGTGCCCAGCAAGCTGATCGGCGATATGGTCATCGCCGGGTTGAAAGAGCTCGATCAGGTAGCCTATATTCGTGTTGCAATGGTGTACCTGGGTCTGAAAGACATGGAGGCGGTTCGCCGCGAGATCGACAAGATCCTCGGTCACTAGTCAAACGCCCGACACGGACGCACGTGCGTCCATCGCGTCAGGCGTTTGTGTTTTTGAATCAGGTTTGAGGGCTCTACCGGATCCGCCGGGAAACAGGCATTTTATCTCACGCAAAGGCGCCAAGAGCGCGAAGTTTTTGGAGATTTCTTGGCGACCGCCTGCCCCGCCTCTATTTGCGGGGTGCGGCTTGGCGTGAGGCTTTTACCGTCAGAGCCAGAAGAGCCGGTTTGAGTAGCACGCACGCGCGGAGGCAGAGCTGCGATGATGGTGGTGTATGGGCTGATCGCCCTGGCCCTCGTGTCGGTCCTCTATCTGTTCGTTTCGATCGGCGGTATCCTCTGGCCGGGCGGGCCGCAATTGCAGCCCGAGGCTGCGCGCAATTTGTCGATCGCGTTGGTCGTGGTGGGGCTATTGTTGTGCGGCCTGATAGTCAGCAGCGCGGTGCAGTCGATCACAGTTCCCCTGCCACCCGAAATCGGTGGAGGTGAGCGGCCAGGAGACACGACCGATGCCACCCGCATCGCCCAGGCGACTGGAACCGCTGCGCCCCGTGTGTCGACCGGCGACGTGACGGAGATCGTGGAGGCGACTCTATCCGGGCCGAGCGCAACTCGATCGGCGGCGTCGATCGAACCGACACTCACCCAAGTCATCCCGACCTTGACACCCGAAGCGACCTCGACGCCCGAACCGGCCAGCCCGACACCGACGTCGACGCCGGCCGCCCTGCCGCTCGATCCGCGTGCGTTGATCGACACCGTGCTCAGAAGGGTGATCGAGCAAGCCAACGCTGCCGAGGTCGCGGCGATCCTCAGCGGCGACGAGAGCGCGCTCGATCCGTTGTGGAGCGGTCAGGCGCGCGATCGGGTTGTGGAGAACGTCCGCCGCGTGCGCAGCCGGTTCGTCGAAGTGACCGAAGTCTCGTGGACGCTCTCCGGCGAAGGGATTCGTTTGCTGTCCAGCGCCACCACGACTGCGACGTATACGACGAGCGAAACGTGGAACTTCGTCGGCACGATCGATCAGCGCTGTCCCAACGGATCGCAGATGATCCGGCGCTACGTGGAAACTTACCCGTCCGAACAGTACCTGCTCCGGCTGCAAGCCGGCGCCTACACCGTCGCCGAGTGGCAACTGGGCCGTGCGATCATCGACGAGAGCCGCACGATTTGCCCGTGATATGACCCAGGATTATCGGAGGAGAGAACCCATGTTGGAGATGATACGATCGCCGGAAGTCGAAGCCAAACAGCTTGATGAGCCTGCGTTGAAACTGACTGATAATGCGCGCACCGTTCTAATGAAGCGATACGTACGGCGCGGGCCGGACGGCAAGCCGATCGAGACGCCGGAGGGGATGTTCCGGCGCATCGCCCACGCCATCGCCGAGCCGGAAGCGGCGCACGGCGGCGACGTGGCCGGCGTCGAGCGCGCCTTCTACCGGCTGCTGACCGATCTGCGCTTCTTTCCCAACTCGCCCACGTTCACCGGCGCGGGCACGCCGCTCGGCCAGCTGGCCGCTTGTTTCGTAATCCCGATCAGCGATGACATGGGCCGCAAGGGTGACGGCATTTTCCAAACGCTGCGCGATGCGGCGTTGATCCAGCAGACGGGCGGTGGCAACGGCTTCGCCTTCTCGCGGCTGCGCCCGAAGGGCGGACTGGTGAAGTCGTCGGCTGGACACGCCACGGGGCCGGTCGGTTTCCTGCGCGTGTACGACAAAGCCTTCGGGGAGATCGCCCAAGGGGGAAGTCGCAGGGGCGCCAACATGGCCGTGCTGCGGATCAATCATCCCGATGTTGAAGAGTTCATCACCTGCAAGACCGACGAAAACGCGATCACGAACTTCAACATCTCGGTCGGCATCACCGATGCGTTCATGGAAGCCGTCAAGCGCGATGATTGGTGGGAGCTGCGCTTCCCGGACGTGAAGTCGCCCGAGTATCACGGCTTCAATGGCACATTAGAACAAGCAGAGAAGGCAGGCATCCCGATCAAAGTGCACAAGCGCGTACGCGCGAGAGAACTGTTCGACAAAATCGTCA
>JBOGUH010000333.1:0-3526 GCA_050695975.1 Anaerolineae bacterium | reverse complement strand
GTGCCACAGTGGAGTGACCGCTGTTTCTCTGGCGTGGAAAGCACGACGATCGATCCAGGCTGCCAGCAGCACGCTTCCGAGCAGCACCAGGATAAACAAGAGGATCAGCGACTTGAGATCAACAACGATCACGCCATCTCATCTGGCTCGGCCGGCGTTGCCAGCCGATAGCCGAATCCGCGCACCGTACGCAGCAGACGTGGCTGGGATGGATCGGCTTCAATTTTAGTGCGCAACCGCTGAACATGAACGTCAACGGCGCGTGAGTCGCCCGGAAAATCATAGCCCCACACCTGGCGCAGAAGCGTTTCGCGGCCAAAGACGCGGCCGGGATGGCGCATGAACAGCCGCAACAGTTCGTACTCTTTCCGCGTCAAATCAACTGCCTGGCCTGCAAGTTCGACGCGATGTTGGGCATCCCACATGGTCAGCGGGCCACACACCAATGGCAATTCTTCGCCGAAACTGATACTTCCGGCACGGCGTTCAAGCAGGCGGAAAATCGCTTTGATGTGGGCCAGCAGATCGCGCGGTTCGAAGGGCTTGGTGAGGTAAAGATCGGCGCCGACTTCAAGACCGAGCAGCTTATCCAGCGGTTCGTCACGCGCCGTCAACATCAGAATGGGAACGTACTCGGGAGACTGCCGTATCCGGTGGCACACCTCGTAGCCGTCCATGTCGGGCAGCATGATATCCAGGATGACTAAATCGGTCTTTGAGGAAATCAGCGCCAACGCTTCCAGGCCAGCGCGAGCGATGGCGACATCGTAGCCGGCTTGTGTCAGGAGTGTGTGCAGCGCGGCGGCAATCGCTTCTTCGTCATCGACGATCAAAATACGCCGGGCACCCATCTCTAACTTCCTGCTTGCATATGGGCCCATCGAGTGTCCTATCTGGACATCTCAGATGAGGCTGACCATTAGCAGTTCTCGATGATGACTGAGAAATCGGGCATAGCTATTGTCCCACATTCAGCCGCGCTGGTCAACGCGCTTGCCTGTAAGGGTGCATTTCGCTCGTGCGGCGGCTACACCGTCGCCTCGACCGGCTTGGCCGTCTCCCCCGACCCGCGCAGCTGCGCAAACACCGCCCGCTCTTCCGCCCCGAATGCGCGCAATCCCCATATTCCCACACCCTACACGAGCAACCCGATCCCAATGGCTAACACCCCACTCACCGGCCACAGCGCCCACATCACGGCGAACATCGCCCCTGCTGCGACGAACAGCTTCCACAACATCCGGATCCACAACACCGGGCCGAGCGTCTTTTCGACGTAGTAGTAGAACGGCAGACCCTCGACCAGTTCGGACAGGATGGTGATCGCCGCCGCGGCCAGGTACGAGTAGCGCGGAATCAGGATCAGGTTGGCGACGACGTTGAAGGTCAAGCCGATGATGAACGCCCGCGTCAACCTGGTCTGCTGCCCCAAGGCGATCAGCACGTAATTCGTGATGCTGTTGATCCAGCCGAACGGGATCGACCAGATCATGATCTGCAAGGCGGTCGCCGAATGCGGCAGATACGCGTTACCGCCCAGGATCAGCATCAGCGCCGGCGCGATGAAGGTGGTCACCACGGCCAGCGGCAGCGCCAGCGCGACCAGCAGCTTGATGCCGATTGTGTACGAGCGCAGCAGCGCCGCTTTGTCCTCGCCGGCCTGGCGCGACATGACCGGGAACAGCGCGATCGTCGAATAGGCGGGGATGATGTTCAGCGCATCGACCCACTTGTACGCGGCGCTGTACAGGCCGACGACGGTCGGGCCTTGCAGCGATTGCAGCAGCGGCACGTCGATCTTGAAGAACAGCGTCGCCAGCAGGTGATTGATCATCAGCGGGAACGATTCGCTCACCATCTCGCGGCGCAGTACCGGGTCGCTCTCGAGGTGCGGCCTGAAGAACATCCGGAACGACAGGCGCGACAGAATGAGCAGCGTGAACAGGTTGACGATCAGACTGACGGCGGCCAGCCCGATAATCCCCCATCCCAACAGCAGCGCCGGCACGCCCAGCGCTACTTTCAGCATCACGCTGATCACGCTGATCGCCGCCGGGTACTCGGCCTTTTCGTACGAGTAAAACAACGCGGTTAACCCATACGACAGGCTGCTCGGCAGTTGGGCTATCGCGAGAATAATGATTGCAGCCGCCGTCTCCGGCGTCAGCGTAGAGACGTTGCTCCAGACGAGGATCACAGCCAGCACCAGCGGCGCGGACAGAGCCGCCAGCCGCAGCCGAAGGATCGACGTGTTGACCAGGTAGCGATTGGCCTGCGCGCGATCTTTCGACACCTCGCGCGTGAGCAGCGTGTTCAACCCGAAGTTGGTCAGGATTTCGAACCAGCTGACGATCACCACGGCGAAATAGAAATTGCCCGCGTTCTCCGGCTGGAGCACCCGCAGCATCAGCGCGGCGAAGGCGAAGTCGATGGCGCGGTTGAACAGGTTGAGCAGCATCGGCGCGATCGAGTTCTTGGCTACACGCCGCACGGTCGATCCGGCGACCTCTTCCTCGCGGTAAGCAGCGCGCCACAGCCACAGCCCGACCACGAACACGATGGCGACGCCGGCCATAAACGTGATGAACGCGCCGAGCTTGAACGACCACGGGCTGTACTTGAAGCGGACGGTGTGCGTACCGGCATCGAGGCGCACGGCGCGGAAGTTCCCATTCGCGCGTTGAATCGCCAGTTCTGCTTCATCCTCCAAGGCGTCCTGTCGATCCCACGCCTGCCAACCGGTAAAATACGTATCGGCCAACACGAGCCACGCCGGCTGATTGAGCGATGCCTCGACGACGACTTCGTTCGGCGTGTAGCGCGTGACGGTGGCATCCTGTCTGGCGCAGTCAGCTGGATTTGGACCAGGCACACCGGCATCCAGAATGACGGCGCCGCGCGGATCGATTCGCTTCAACGCCTCGAACTGATCGTCCACCCCGACGGCGCAGGTCTGTGCGAACGCGCGCGGCATCGCGCCGAGGTTTTCGTACACCTTCACTTCGACGTCGTAGACCAACCTGTACTTAGGGCTTTCGATCGGCGCGTCGGGGTCGGTCAGCACGTACTTCACGCCGAGCAGGTCGAGCATCGGCGAATCGAGGCCGCCGTAGGTCGTCAGGGGCGCGATGCGGTTGTTGAGCAGCTCGTTCTGCTGATCGATCACGCCCATGTAGTGAGCGTACTGCTTGAGGATGATCGAATCGTAGCCGCGCACATCCTGAAAGCCGTAATACCAGCCGACATTGGCGGTGAACGTCTTGCGCCCGTGGGGATCGAACGTCGTGAAGCGCCACAGCGAGGCGTCCTGCTTGAGGAAGTTGACGACCGGCGGCGTGTACTCCAGCAGTTTCGGATCGACGGCGGGATTGAAGCCCCACCCGGCGACGAGCAGATCGAGCACGATCGCCCCAATTGCCAAGAGCGGCCAGACCGGGCGATGGCTTGATCTAACCACAACGGCACGCAGACCCAACCCCCTAAAGGGGACAAGCGGAAACTTAGTGCCTTTGCGTCTGTGTGGTAA
>JBOGUH010000332.1:0-2387 GCA_050695975.1 Anaerolineae bacterium | reverse complement strand
CATCACCTGCGGCCCGCGCACGACCAGCTCGCCGATCTGCCCCGGCCGTAAGTCCGCGCCGGTCGCCAGATCGACGATCTTGGCCTCGGTGCTGGGAAACGGGACGCCGATCGACCCGACCTTGCGCAGTCCGTTGAGCGGGTTGGCGTGCGTCGCCGGGCCGGCTTCGGTCAGGCCGTAGCCCTCGACCAGCCGGCCTCGCGTGAGCCTCTCGAACGCTTCTTGCACTTCGACCGGCAGCGGGGCCGCGCCGCTGATGCAGGCCCGGATCGACCGGATGCCGTAGCGCCGCACGCCGGGAAAGTTGTTGATCGCCATGTACATGGTCGGCACGCCGGGGAACAGCGTCGGGCGCGTGGCTTTGATCGTCTGCAGCACGTCGCGCGTCTGGAACGTCGGCAAAATGATCATCGTCGCGCCGAGCATCACCGCCGCGTCGAGCGCCGTCGTCAGGCCGTAGCTGTGCGAGAAGGGCAGCACGCACAGGAAACGTTCGCGGCCCTCATGCGCGTCGGTGATCCAATGGCGCGTCTGGATCGCGTTCGCCACCAGATTGCGATGCGACAGCATGACGCCCTTGGGCCGATCGGTCGTGCCGCCGGTGTAGATGAGGATCGCCAGATCGCCGGGATCGGGCTCCAACTCCAGTCGAGCGGGCGGATAGCGCCGCAGCAGCTCGCGCCACAGGTGCATGCCAGGTTCCAGATCGAAGTCGAGGCGGTGGCCTTCCTGGACCTCGCGCATCAGCGAAAAGCCCACGCGCCGGATCGGGGGCAGGTAATCTTTGATGTTGGCGAAGATCACGTGCTCGACCTGGGTCTCCGCCTTAATGCGTTTGCCCAGGTCGCCAAAGCGCGTCAGCGTGACGACCGCCTTCGCGCCCGAATCGGTGACCTGGCGCAGCACTTCGTCGGCGCTGTTGGTGGGGCTGGTGAACACAACCGTCGCGCCGGCGCGCAGCGCGCCGAAGTAGGCGATGACCGTCTGCGGCAGGTTCGGCAGCAGCAGCATGACCCGATCGCCCGTGTCGATGCCCAGGCCGCGCAGCGCGTTGCCGAAGCGATCGGCCTGATCGCTCAGCTGCCGATACGACATCCGCGCGCCGAAGAAATGGATCGCGGTCTGGTTCGGGAATCGCGCGGCGGCGCTGCGCAGGAAGCGATGCACAGGCCGGTCGGGGATCGCCACGGTGAACGGCACGCCCGATTCGTAGTGCTTGAGCCAGCGCCGCGTCTGGATGAGTTTTTCTCGGCTCGAGGCGGCGCGCCGGGCGACGGGTCGCTTGGCGTCCGATTCGTCGACGAAGCGCGCCAGAGCGCGGTTGACCGCCTCGGCGCGCTCGAGCATCACCATGTGCGCGCTGACCGGAATCTCGACGTGCTGCGAGCCGGGGATGCGCCTG
The DNA here is from genome assembly GCA_050695975.1 of Anaerolineae bacterium. GTDB lineage: Bacteria > Chloroflexota > Anaerolineae > Fen-1058 > Fen-1058 > DASSFZ01. The sequence goes on along the minus strand of JBOGUH010000332.1, from coordinate 985 downwards.
GGCACTTCGTCAAATACGGCGTGCGGGAACACCACATCGCGGTGGCCAGTGATGATCAGCGCCGGCGTCTTGATATTGCGAAACAAGTCCCAGCCGTTCCACTTCGCCAGGTTGTTGTTATGGAACGCTTTGAGAACGTGCGGCGGGGCGAAAAGGGAACGCCGCACGAAGCGGCGAATCGGATGAAGCGCCCGGACCGGCAGGCGCAGCAATACGCGCGCCCAGGGATAAATCGAGAACTCGCCGGCGGTCGAGATCAACACCAGCTTGTCGAGCCGCTCAGGATGGCGCACGGCATATTCCGACGCGATCGCTCCGCCGAACGAATGGCCGATCAGCACGAACTTGTCGGCGACCCGCAGCTGTTCGAGCGCAGCGCTGAGATCGGACTGGATTTCGTCCATTGTGTACGACGAGTTAGGCGCGTCGCTGCGACCATGGCCGCGCATGTCGATAGCGATGACGCGGTTTTCGTCGGAGAAAAAGGTAAGTTGTTTGTGCCATTGCGTGGCGCGGCCGCCAAAGCCGTGGACAAACACCAGTGTCCGGCGGGCCGCTTCGGGACGGACGTCGATCGCGCTCAGCCGCACGCGTGGCCGTTCGGACACGAGCACTTCGCTGCGATACAGCTCGAGGTCGATTTGCATGATCCCTCTTCCCTCCCTTCGGTCGTCAGCACGACAGATTATAGCACGGCCGCTTCCTCAAGAAATGCCCGGCGACGGGCGCCTTGACTAATAAGTTTTGCGTAGTTCCCGCCGCAGTTGATCTGCGGCGCCGCCGGTTTCCGCTCCTGCCGAGTCCGTGACTCGGCAGCCTAACGGCGAGTCGTGGACTCGCCGTGAGCACTAACTCAAGTATCAAACTGATGGAGAACTTCTGCCAGCGTGTACTAGTACTGTGGTGTCAAAGAACGTGCCGTTTTAACCAACGCAAATACGACTTTGCAATGCTTGTGTAACCAACGCATCGCACATTTCGTGAT
>JBOGUH010000331.1:0-4201 GCA_050695975.1 Anaerolineae bacterium | reverse complement strand
CTCCCTCGCTGCGCCCCATGATCTCGCCGATCTCCGCATTCGACAGGCTCTCGACATACTTGAGGATCAGCAGCTCCTGCCGCTCGGTGGGTAGATCACGGATGGCGCGCATGAGCCGGGCGTGATCTTCGTTCGCCTCGGTCGCCACTTCGGGCGTCTCGCGCAGTGCGCCGGCCAGCGTGATGTCTTCGAGCGAAAGTTCCTGTCGCCGCGAATGATCGCGGTGCCAATTCGCCACCAAATTGTGCGCGATGCGATACAGCCAGGCCGAGAACGGCACACCGCGATCGACAAAACGGTCGATGTGCATCAGGGCGCGGTAAAACACGCGCCCGGTCAGGTCTTCCGCATCGTGATGATTGCCGGTGCGGTAATAGACGTAGTTGTAGATCTTGGTCACGTAGCGTTCGTACAACTGCCCGAACGCGGATGGATCCTCGCGGACCCGCGCGACCAGCTCCAGGTCGCCCAGCGGCTCGCTCACCGCATACTCCCTGAGTCGTGGCCGCCGCCCAGTAAAACCCCGGCGGTCTCTTTTGGTTACGTCGGCTGAATTGGGCTTTGAGTATAACACATGCTACAATCGACTTCATGCCCCAAAGGTCAGCCCGCTGCCCCACCTGTCACGCTCCGATCCGACTGGGTGACGACCAGTGCGCCGCCTGCGGACAAGACCTGTGCACGGCATGCGGCGCGGCTGTCGGCCCAGCCGCGACCACCTGCCTGCACTGCGGCGCTGCGTGGACACTGACCTGCCCAGAGTGCGGCGGCGAGGTGCTGGCAACCGACCTACGCTGCGCGCATTGCGGAGCGCTGCTTTCAGAAGAAGAGCCGTGCCCGCACTGCAACCGGCCCATGCCGGAGGACTCCACAATCTGCCCCAACTGCGGCGGCGAACGCTGTCTCACCTGCGGCGCAGCGCTCGAAGCGGGCGCCCTGCGCTGCGCCGAATGCGGCAGCGTGTTCATCCTGGCCTGCCCCCGCTGCGGCGAGGAAGTTCCAGCCGAGGCGACGCGCTGCCCGGCGTGCGGCACGCAGTTCATCGAAGAGGTGGAGAACACAATAGACGGCGAGCGCTGTCCGCACTGCGGCGCGAGTGTCTCCCGCATCGACGGCGTGTGCAGCGCATGCGGTCGTACCTGGTGCCCACAATGCGGCGCCGCCACAAGCGAATCCGATACGCGCTGCCCGGCGTGCCAGCTCAGCCTGTATTTCAATTGCCCTGACTGTCAACAGGAACTCCTTGCCTCTGCATCCCAGTGCCCCGCCTGCGATCGGCTCTTCGCGCGCGAATGTCCCAGCTGCCATCAGCCGATCTTCGGCGCGCCGATTGCCTGCCCGCGTTGCCACAACGCATTGCCCGCCGAAAAAGTATTTACCGCCCGCAATCTGTTCGATCGGCCCGAGCTGATCGCGCGGGCCCGCCGCATCGATTGTCCGCGCTGCGGCCGGGAGTTCGATCCAGAATTGGGGCCGTGTCCAGCGTGCGGCGCGTCGGCCTGCCCGAACTGCTCGGCGATCATCCTTGAAGGTGAAGCCGTCTGCGTTCGCTGTGGCGCGCCGCTGCCGGTTACTGTGTACGGCTGCCCGCGCTGCAAATCCGATGTAGCGGTTTGGGCGGATGCCTGCCCGGCCTGCGGGCTCGATCTATCGGGCCGCTGTCCCAACTGCCGGGCCGACCTGCCCGATGGTGTGGACGTCTGCCCGGTCTGCGGCCAACCGGTCTGCCCCGAGTGCGGTTCGGCGATCCAGGTCGATACGATCGTCTGCCCCACGTGCCATGCATCGCTCTCGCTGCACTGTCCGAAGTGCGACGGCCTGGTGAGCCTCGACGATGCGGCCTGTCCTCACTGCCAGACCGAATTGGCCTGAGGGCGGTATGTCGCTCGACAAAGTTGACGCCCGTCACCACTTTCTCGACCTGAGCGATTACGCGCGCCCCCTGGCACGCGTTGTCACGCGCCTTCTCGTCCCGACCCCGATCAGTCCGATCCACATCACGCTGCTGTATACCGCGATCGGCCTCGGCGCCGGCGGGCTGTACGCGACGGGCGACTCGCTCAACGCGGCTCTTGCCGGAGTCCTACTCGTTCTCAAGAGCTTTCTCGACGCGATAGATGGATCACTGGCCCGCGCGCGCAATCGACCCTCGCGTGTGGGGCGCTTTCTCGATTCCGTGTGCGACTACTTCGTCAACGCGGCGATCCTGTTTGGAGTGGGGTCGGCGATGGCCGCGCGGAGCGGGTCGGGCTGGCCGATCATCGCTGCCCTGGCCGCGCTGGAGGTGATGACCTGGCACGGCACGGCATTCAACTTCTACTACGTCACGTATCGGCATCTCACCGGCGGCGACAGGACCAGCCAGACGCAGGAGAGCGGCGATGACGCCTACCCGTGGGACAATCGCGCCGCGCTCAAGATCGTGTATGCGTTGTATCGGTTGATCTACGCCTGGCAAGATCGATGGATGGCCGCGATCGATCGGCGCGTGACGGGCGATCCATCCAGCGCCGTCTATCGCGACAAGCGCCTGTTGACGTTGACCACGCTGATGGGGTTGGGGTTTCAGTTGCTGCTGTTCGCGGCGCTATCGTGGGCCGGTCGAGCCGAGTGGATCCTCTGGTTGATCCTCGGCCCGTACAACATCTACTGGCTCGGCCTGATGATTTATCGAAGACACAAGAGCAAATCGTCGTCTGGAGACGACTCCTACAACGACCACACGCCGACTCGCTGATTCGCTGATTGGTCGTCCACAAGGTGCGACGCACTTTGAACCCTCTCCACTTCGCTACGAGGGCAGGGTGCGTCGCACCTGACTCATTCGTTGACACCGCCCCCGATCGTGATCACTTCGCCGCTCACGTACGTGTTCCAACCCGATCCGAGGAACAGCACTACGCGCGACACGTCTTCAGGAGTCGCGATGCGCCCGAGTGGAATCTGCCGGGCAAGGCGCTCCTGTTCATCGATCGATCGGCGCTCGCGCTCTTTGGGCGTGAGAATCCGCGTCGGCGCGACGGCGTTGACCAGAATACCATCGGGGCCTAACTCTTTCGCCATCGCCCGCGTCAGGCCGATCAACCCGGCTTTGGCTGCCGTGTAATGCGCCACCTTCGAGCCGCCGACGAGTCCGGTTCGTGAAGCGATGTTGACGATGCGGCCCCACCTGCGCCGGCGCATGTGCGGCGCGCACAGCGCAATCGTGTGATACGCAGCGGTCAGCACCGTATCGACCATGCGACGCCATTGTTCCGCCGAGATAGATTCGATCGGAATGCCGCTTTCAAACGATACTGCGCCGTTGATCAACACATCGACGCCGCCCCACTCCACGCCGATCTCGCCGATCATCGCCTGAATGGCCGCGCGATCGGTCAGGTCGGCCGACAGAGTGATCGCCTCGCCGCCGACGGCCTCGACCGACTGCGCCACGACTTCGGCCTCATCCTCATTCTTGTGGAAATGAACGGCCACGCGCGCGTCGTGCCGGCCGAATTCGATGGCCAGCTCGCGCCCCAGCCCACCGGATGCGCCCGTGATCAAGACGACCTTGTCGGCAAGTTCCAGATCCATGAGCGACCCCCTATCCGCCATCAGCCAACTCGTTGACACGACTTTGAATCATGCTACAATCAGCCTGCTTTTTGCCAACCCTAACTCCAAACTCTAACTCTAACTCGAAGCCGGCACGATGAGGCGTAGATGAGCGATTCGGCACGAGATCGGCTGCGCAAAATCTTGGACTACGGCAGCAAGCCGAAGAAGACATCGTCTTTGCCTGCTTCGCCGACCCTACCTGCGCCGCCCGAGCCAGCGCCATCGAAGCCGGCCAGCCCACCGGCCGCGCGAATTCCACCTACGCCGGCGCACAGCGAGACCGCTCAGCCGGCGCCGCCCTCGGCGCTCCTCAAAGCACTCTCGACACGACCCGAGCCATCATCCCCTGCGCCCCAAGAGACGGCTCAAGCGGATCTGCCTCCGCCGCGAACGTCAACGCTGGCGTCGCTTGCGGCTCGCCCGGCCTTGCTGGGAACGGATGCCCAGCCTGCGCCGGCACATGAGCCGCCCGCCGGCCAAGTCGGCTTGCGCGGCTTCCTTCAAGAACTGCGCGCCAAAATGGCGCGGCTGGCCGAGGACTTCGCACAAGGCAAACTCAACCGCATGCAGTTTCAGGAAATCTACGCGCACTATCAGAAAC
>JBOGUH010000330.1:0-6124 GCA_050695975.1 Anaerolineae bacterium | reverse complement strand
TCGCTTATTCGATGGGCCACGTTGGGCAGGTGTACCTCAACCTCAAGGGACGCGAACCCGAGGGCATCGTCGAACCGTCCGAGTATCACGCGGCACGCCAGCGAGTCATCGAGGCGCTCAAGACGCTGCGCGATCCGGACTCTGGCCGCCTGATGGTCGATCGCATCATCCCGCGCGAAGAAGCCGCGTCGGGGCCGTACCTCGAACGTGCGCCCGACCTCCATCTCATCCTGGATGGCTATCGCGCCATCGCCTTCCCGCTCTTCGCCACTGATGGGCAGACCGTCACGCAGCAAATCCGTGGCGACTCCGGCTGCCATCGCTTGCACGGCGTGTTCATCGCCAACGGCCCGGCGTTTGCAGCCGGCGCCATCGAAGGCGCGCGCCTCACCGACCTCGCGCCGACCATCCTACACATCCTCGGCGTGCCCGTGCCGAGCGACATGGATGGCCGCGTCCTGACCGAAGCGCTCGCATCCGACCTGCGCGCCCGCGCCGTCGAGACGAGCGAGGCCACTGGCTACACCTCTGATCAGGTCGACTTCAGCGCCGACGAGCAGGCCGAAGTCGAAGAACGCCTGCGCACATTAGGCTACTTGGGCTGATGATTGGCGTTCAGAGGTGGCGTTTGCTCACTGGAGACGAAAGACGAAAGACCACCTGGCTCTGGGCGCTGATCCTCTTCGCCATCGCCCTCGTTCCGCGCGCTTTCGCGCTCAACCACACCGTCACGCCGGACGAACCCAACTGGGTGTATCGCACGCTCAACTTCAGTCAGGCGCTCGCGCGCGGCGACTGGGCCGCTACCGCGCAGGCCGGCCATCCCGGCGTCACGACGATGTGGCTCGGCTCGCTCGGCATCGCCCTCGAGCGCAGCGTCGATCCGGCCCGGACAAGCGAAGCGCTTGACTGGCTGTCCAAGATCGACCGGCTCTCGTCTGAGAACATCGAAGCCCTCAGACGCATCGGCGTCTTTCTCGATTGGGCGCGGCTGCTGATCATCGCCGTCAACGCGCTCGGCGTCGTCGGCGTTTTTCTCTTCGTGCGCCATCTGTTCAATCAACCGATCGCGCTGCTGGCCGCGTTCCTGCTCGCGCTCGATCCGTTCGTCGCCGGGCTGGGCGGACTGCTCCACGTCGACGGCCTGCTGGCGACCTTTTCGACCCTGTCTGTGCTTGCGTTGCTCAACGGTGTATCGCCCAGTGCGTATCACGAATCGCAAGAAGCACCTCCGCATTCCGCATCCCGCACGCATCCTTCATCATCTCTCTGGTTCGCTCTCTCCGGCGCATGCGCTGGCCTTGCACTTCTCAGCAAATCGCCGGCTCTCGTCTTAATACCGTTTACCATCCTGATCATCGCCATCGCCGTCCTGACCAAACGCCTTTCGATTCGCCACGCCCTCCTCGGCCTCCTGATTTTCCTCATTCTTCATTCTGTATGTTTCATTGCTCTTTATCCCGCCCTGTGGAGCGACCCCTCCTCTGCGCTCGACCTGATGTTCGAGCGCGCCACCTATCACGCGACAACCGCCACTCGCCAGACGTTCTTCGACGGCCAGGCCGAACTCAATCACGGCCTCGGCTTCTATCCGCTCGCGCTCGGCTATCGCCTCTCGCCCGTCGTCATCCTCGGCCTCATCCTCGCCGTGCTCTTTCTCATGGCTCGAACCCGACCCTCAGGCTCCCACACTCCCAACCTCACGTTCCTCCTCTTCACCGTCACTTTCATTATCTTCCTGTCCCTGGCCGCCAAGAAATTCGATCGCTACCTGCTGCCCGCCATCCCACCGTTGATCATCATCACCGCCTGGGCTATCCACCAACTATCCCACCGACTCACGAGCCGGCTAGCCAACACTCTCCCACCGGCAGCCATTATGCTCCAATCTCTCCTCACCGTATCCATCGCCCCCTACCCGCTCATGGCCTATAACCCGATCCTCGGCGGCGCGTCCGGCGCCCGCGATCGGATCGCCGTGGGCTGGGGCGAAGGGTTTGGCGCAGCCGCCCAGTGGATCGCAGCCAACGACCCAAGCGCAACCATCGCCAGCGGTGGACTGTCCAACGTCGCGCCGTTGTATGCCGGTCGCACGGTGACCATCGACGAGGCCGGCCTAGCCGCCGCCGACTACATCGTCTTCACCGTCAGTGAAGTGCAACTGGCCCCGGAGTTTTTCAACTCTCTGGCACAGCGAGGCACGCTCACACACACGATCCGCATCGGCGGTGTCGACGCGGCCTGGGTCTACGCCAATGCGCGGCCTGCCGCGCAAGCCGACTGGCTTCGCCGCGAGACTCAGCCCGGCGATGCGATCGTGCTCGATGCGCCCACACCACTCGCCCGCCGGCGCGACGGGATCACCGTGTTGCCGCGCGACGCGACACCCGAACGCATCTCGTCGACATTGAACGCGATCGGCGATTCATCGCGCATCCTCTACATCTCGACCGCAGCCGCCTCGCCCATCGTGCGGCGCGACGTGCGCGCCTGGCTCGGCGCGAATGGGCGCCAAGACAATGAGACATCCGTAGCCGGCAGCACGATCCGCATCTATACACCCCATCGTCGCGCCACGCAGCCGCTCGATCCGTTCGGCGTACAATTCGACGGCGCGCTCGAATTGATCGGTCTCGAACCATTGGCCCACTCTGTCGCCTATCCCAATCGTATCGACATCGCCGCGCGCTGGCGAGTCATCGCGCAGCCCACCACCCACTACTCGGCCACGCTCGAACTGACCGACGCCGACGGCAACGGCTGGATTCAGTTCGGTGGCCCATTGCGCAACGCCGGCGACTTTGCCCCGATCGACTGGCAGCCCGGCGAAGTGACCGAGCAAGTCTTCTCGATCCAGACGCCGCCGGCAATTGCTCCGGGCGCCTATCGTGTGCGCTTCAGCGTCGATCGCGCCGACGGAAGCCGCGCGGCGCTGGTCAGCGCGTCGGGTGCGTTTTCCGGCACCGCGCCGATGCTCGCCTCGGTGCAAATCGATCCCGCCCGGCAGCCGCCCGATTCGGGCAACCTCGCAGTCGGCCGGCGTATCGAGCGCGACTGGCCGGGTCAAGTCGAGTTGATTGGTATCGATCTGCTGTCGCGCTCCGCCGCTACCGGCGATCCGCTTCTATCGACGCTGCACTGGCGATCGCTGCGCGAGGGACTCGACCCGGCGACCGAATTGAGCTGGATCTTGGAGCCGGACTCCGCCGTCGACGCGCAGCCATTCGAATGGCGTACGCTGCTCGCGCCGAACACCCACACACCGCTGCGCGACGGCGACCTCATCGCCGTCCGTTATGCCGACCGTCTCCCACTCGATCTCACCGATGGCCGCTATCGCTTGCGCCTGGCGATCGGCGACGACGCGATTGGCGTGGAGACGATCGACGTCGTCCATCGTGAACGCACATTCGATTTGCCGGCTGGCGCGAGCAGCCTCGGGTCGATCGGGACGTTCGACATTTTCTTGATCGAGCCGCTTCCGGCGCAGGTCCGCGCCGGCGATTCGATGCAAGTGAAACTCGCCATCCGCGCGCGCGATGAAGTGCTCGTCAACTATACCGTCTTCGTTCACTTGCGCGATCCGGCCGGTCGCGTCGTGGCGCAGATGGACACCTGGCCGCAGGGCGGCGCATGGCCCACAGCCAACTGGGTGCGCGGGCAAGTCGTCGAAGACAGATATCCTTTGACGCTGCCGCCTGACGCGGCACTGGGCGACTACCGCATCGCCGTCGGCATGTATGATTCGCTCGACGGCTCGCGCCTGCTCTCACGCGACGGCGATGATCGCCTGATACTCAACACCGCGATACAGGTCATCGAACCATGAGTGTCGCAAGCACCCTCACATGCAATCCGAATCCGTAACCTCTAACCCCACAGGGGCGCTTCGCAGTCTCCGATCCTTGATCGCGCTGCTCGCTCTCGCGGTGATCGGCCTCGTCCTGGTCGCGCCGCTGCTGCAGGGTGATACGCTGTGCACCGACGACGGCGCGCTGCACATCTATCGGGCCGTCGCGCTCGACCGCGCCATCGCCGACGGCGTCTTCTATCCGCGCTGGTTCCCCGATCTGGCCTATGGATACGGCTTCCCATTCTTTGTGTACCGCGAGCCGCTGGGCTACTACGCGCTCGAAGGACTGCACCTGCTCGGCGTCAGTGTGCCCAACGCCTTCAACCTAGTGTTGGCCGGCAGCGTGATCCTCTCGGGCGTAGCGATGTTCCTGCTGGCGCGCGACATCTTCGGCCTGCGCGGTGGACTGCTGGCCGGCGCCACCTACGTCACTGCGCCCTATACGCTGATCGGCCCACTGACGCGCGGCAACCTGCCCGAAGTCATCGCCATCGCGCTGATGCCGCTGATCCTATTTTTCTTCCGCCGCTTGATCCTGCTTCAGCGGACACGCTATTTCATTGCGTCGATCCTCGCCTACGCCGCGTTGTTCCTCACACACAACATTTCGAGTCTGCTCTTTACGCCGTTGTTGGTGGTGTATGTCGTGATTGTCGGCTGGGTGAAAGATGGGGACGTGTTGCGTATTCCGTATTCCGCACCCGCGACCGATTATCGCCAGCGAGCAATACGCAATACGCAATACGCGATACGCGATATGCGATACGCGATACGCCATCTGCGCTATGCTCTGCTGGCCCTCGTGCTCACACTCGGCCTTACCGCCTTCTTCTGGTTCCCCGCGCTCGCCGAGCAAGACCAAGTTCAGTTGTATCTCACTCACTCGACGCGCGGGAACGACTATCACTTCAATTTCATCGGACTGGATGAACTGCTCAGCGCCCCCGGCTCGTCCGATCCAAATTTGATAAACCCGCCGCTGCGCATCCATTTCGGCTGGCCACAGCTCGCGCTGGCTGTGATCGGCGTGCTGGCCTATCGACCATACAGCAAGCCAGGCGGAGGCGGCTCCGTGCGAAGCCTCCCCGTGGGACATGCCGCCGGGCACTTCGCGCCGGGGATGCCCACTCCGCTGCCGCTACGGGGTGCTTCGCGAGGAGCCCGGCCTGCTCAACCTCAAGCGCGCGAACAACGCGCCACGATCATCGCGGCTGGCCTGGCGACGCTCGCGCTCACTTTCATGGCGCTGCCCGCTTCTCTGCTGCTGTGGGACAACCTGCCGCTGATCCGGTTCGTCCAGTTCCCGTGGCGTTTCGTCGGACGCGCCATGTTGCCCGCGGCGCTGCTGGCAGCGGCGATCTTTTCAACGCGCAATCAAGCAAACCACCAAGACACTAAGACGCAAAGCAAACTGAGTGCCTGTGTGCCTTTCCGCTCGTCGGGGGTCCATGACCCCCAACTGGAGACCGTCGGGTCACAGACCCGACGGGAGCGTCTGAACTCTGCGGTAAAATACCTCGCCTTTGGCGCAACGGTCTTCATCTTGCTGCTCTTCACCGCGCCGCTAGCCTATCCGCGCGTCTGCCCCACGCCGCACGACCTCGACATCAACGACGTGTTCGCCTACGAGCGCGCCACCGGGCACATCGGCGTCGATCCGCTCGGCGCCTACTTGCCGCGCACGGTGATCGAGCGCCCAACCGGCTCGCCGCTCGAAACGCAGTACATCGCCGGAAAAACAGTCGAGCGATTCGACACGGCGGCGCTGCCCGACGGGGCGCACATCCTCGATGCGCAGTACGGTCTCGGCCGCGCCGATCTGTCCGTCTCAACCCCGATCGCATTCACGGCGACTTATCTCGCCTTCGACTTTCCCGGCTGGAAAGTGTGGATCGACGATCAGCCCGTTGAGACCCGCCCGTCCGATCCCACTGGACTGATCACGTTCGACGTGCCGGCCGGCGAGCACCGCATCCGCGTCGAGTTTGGCGCGTCGCCACAGCGTGCGCTGGCTGATGGCATATCGCTTATCGCCACGCTCGTAACGATCGCGTCACTGGTTATACACCGTCGATCCGGCCAATTGGATATCGCGTATCGCATATCGCATACCGCCGATACGCATTACGCGATACGTTTTACGTTTTACACCAGTCTCGCATTGGCAATATTCGTTCTTGTCAAAGTGTTTCTGATTGACGCCGGCCTTACGCCGCTCCGCACTACTCGCCTGAATGGTGAGACACTCGCCGGTGTGTCGCATCCGCTCGA
>JBOGUH010000329.1:0-12325 GCA_050695975.1 Anaerolineae bacterium | reverse complement strand
GAGCTACGATCCGAACGCGTATACCGATACGGCTAGCCAGGACCCCGATCGATTTGTGAATCCGGCCGTGAGTGGAAGCTACGAACCGGGGTCGGTTTTCAAGATCGTGACGCTGGCTGCTGCGCTGGACGTCGGCCTGGTTGCCCCTGACACGACTTATTTCGACACGGCCTGCTTGGAAGTCGGCGGCCAGCCGTTGTGCAATTGGGATCGCAAGGAACACGGTGTCGTGTCGATGGTTGAGCTCATGGCGAAGTCGCTCAACGTGGGCGCTGCGACGCTGAGCACGCGGATGGGCGCTCCGACATTTTACTCGTATGTGCGCGCGTTCGGCTTCGGGCAGGCGATGGGAATCGATCTGCAGGGCGAAGCAATCGGCCGGATGCGCATCCCAACCGACGTGGACTGGTATGAAAGCGATCTGGGGACCAATGCATTCGGGCAGGGCTTATCGGCGACGCCGCTGCAGGTGATCGCCGCCGTGGCCGCTGTGGCGAACGAGGGCGTGCTGGTTCGGCCACATGTGGTCAAGGCGATCGTGGACAGGGATCGTGTGCGCGAGGCGCAGTGGGTCGAGACCGGCCGCCCAATCAGGGCGCAGACGGCGCGGACGCTAACTGACGTTTTGGTCGAAGCGCTGGCGCGCGAGGTGCCACAGGCGTCGGTGCCGGGCTACCGCGTCGCAGGCAAGACGGGCACGTCGCAGATTCCGATCGCGGGTGGGTATGATGATCCGTGGACGATTGCTTCATTCGTGGGCTATGGCCCGGCTAGCGACCCGCGCCTGATCATCCTGGTACGGCTGGACCGGCCGACGATCTCGCCGTGGGGAGCAGACACGGCCGCGCCAGTCTTTCAGCATGTGGCGGCGCGGCTATTCGCCGTGCTGGGGATTGCGCCGGATGGCCCGGCGGTGGCCAGCAATCAGTAAAACGCAGGAACGCACTTTAGTGTTGAAGGTTCGACATTCAACGCTGAACGTACATGCTCTATGATGACACTGGCGGATGTGGTCGAAGGGTTAAGCGGCATGCGGCCGACGCGTGGCACGCAGCCGGTACGCGGTTTCGTGATCGATTCGCGGCAGGCCGAACCGCGCGATGCGTTCGTCGCGCTGCGGGGCGAGAAGACGGACGGGCATCTGTACGTGAACGATGCGTTCTCGCGCGGCGCGATCGCCGCGTTGATTGATCGCGATGTTGAGACCGAAGCCGTCGTGGTGGATGTGCGGCCGGGCAGCCCGCCGCCAGAGACGCTGCCGCTTCCGATCTGCCTGCGCGTGCTCGACGTGATGACGGCGCTGCAAGCGCTGGCGCGCTGGTGGCGCGACCGATTCGCGTTGTTGCGCGTCGTCGGGATTACCGGCAGTGTCGGCAAGAGCAGCACCAAGGAGCTGGTGGCAGCGGTTCTCTCGCGCCGGTTCGACGTGCTCAAGAGTGAGGGGAACCTGAACAATGAGATCGGGCTGCCGTTGACGCTGCTGCAGCTCGACGCGCGGCATGAGCGAGCCGTGCTGGAGATGGGCATGTACGCGCGCGGCGAGATTGCCCTGTTGTGTTCGATCGCCCGGCCGGTGGTGGGTGTGGTGACGAACGTCGGGCCGGTTCACCTGGAACGCCTGGGAACGATCGAGGCCGTGGCGCAGGCCAAGGCCGAACTGGTCGAGGCCCTGCCGAGCGACGGTGTGGTCGTCCTGAACTACGACGACGAGCATGTCCGCCAAATGGCTGGCTTGACCAGGGCGCATGCGTTGTTCTACGGACTCGATCCGGCGGCGGAGCTGTGGGCCGATGATATTCACAGCCAGGGGTTGGAAGGCGTGCGATTTCAGCTGCATCACCGGAACGAGACAATGCATGTGCAGGTGCCGCTGCTGGGCCGGCACAGCGTTCACACCGCGCTGCGCGCGGCGGCGGTCGGCCTGGCCGAGGGGATGATTTGGGATCACATCTTGGAGGGTCTGCAGGATCGCCGCGCGCAACTGCGGCTGGTGGCCGTTCCCGGCCCAAACGGATCGACGATCCTGGACGATACGTACAACGCCAGCCCGGAATCGACGATCGCGGCATTGAACTTGCTGGACGAGCTGGAGGGCCGGAAGATCGCGGTGTTGGGCGATATGCTCGAGTTGGGCGCGCACGAAGACGAGGGACATCGCAAGGTTGGGCTGCGGGCGATGGACGTAGTCAGTCTTTTAGTGACCGTGGGTGAGCGGGGGAAGATCATCGGCGACGAGGCGCGGCGGAACGGCCTGCCTGCCGAGCGGCTGCGCGTGTGCGCGTCGAACGACGAGGCGATCGAGTACTTAAAAAGCGCAGTCCGGCCTGGGGATATTATGCTGGTGAAAGGCTCGCGCGGGCTGCATATGGAAGATATCGTCGCCACGTTAGGGCAGGGCTGATGGCTACTGCGCTGCTGCTGGGCGGCCTGTCGTTCCTGCTGGCGGTGATCTGGGGCGCGCCGCTCATTCGCGTCCTGAAAGCTCAGCGGATCGGCAAGCGGATCCGGATCGAAGGGCCAACTACGCATCAGGTCAAGGCCGGCACGCCGACGATGGGCGGGTTGATGATCGTGGTGCCCGTGGTGTTGATCACGGCGGCGCTGAACATTGCTAACTTGATCGGTCTGAACGTGATCGGCCAGCAGATCCTGGTGCCGATGGGGACGCTGGCCGCGTACGCCATCCTGGGCGCGGTGGACGATTGGACGAACGTGCGCGGGCGGCGCGTGCGCGGCGAAGGCATCTCGGGTCGCACAAAGATTTTGTTCCAGGTTGCCTTCGCGCTGAGCATTGCGTTGTTCCTGCACTTCGGCCCGACTCAGCTGCGCAGCGTGGCGCTGCCCGGCGTGCCCGAGAAGATCGATATTGGTTTGCTGTGGATTCCGATCGCGGTGTTCATCATCGTCGGCATGTCGAATGCCGTGAATCTGACAGACGGCCTGGATGGCCTGGCCGGCATTATCAGCGCGACCGCATTCTTCGCGTACGCGGTCATCGCGTATTTGCAGTCGTTTCGCGGCTTTGGCCCCGAGGATCTACCGGTGCCCGTGTCGAACCTGGTGCCGTTCTCGTTCATCGTCGTCGGCGCGATCCTGGCATTCTTGTGGTTCAATGCGCATCCGGCGCAGATGTTCATGGGCGACACGGGCGCGCTGGCGCTGGGCGCGACGTTGGGCGTTGTGGCGTTGATGACCGGCCAATGGCTGCTGCTGCCAATCGTGGCGCTGATTCCGGTCGCAGAGACGCTGACGGTGATCCTTCAGGTGGCTTACTTCAAGTATACGAAGCGGCGTTTCGGCGAAGGGCGGCGGCTGTTCAAGATGTCGCCACTGCACAATCACTTTGAGCTGCTGGGCTGGAGCGAAACGCAGATCGTTCAACGCTTTTGGCTGATCGGGATCTGGTCGGCGATGGTCGGGGTGGCGCTGGCGCTTTTGTGAAGGATGAGGGATGAAGGCGGAAGGATGAAGTTGGAGGTTGAGGGGCGGCGAGTGGTGGTATTGGGGTTGGCGCGGCAGGGGACGGCATTGGCGCGCTGGCTTGCCGGGCAGGGTGCGCAGGTGACGGTAAGCGATGCCAAGCCGGCCAGTGCGTTAGGCGATGCACTTCGCTTCCTGGAGGGACTGTCGATTCGTTTTGAGCTCGGCGGGCATCCGCTTTCGCTGCTTGACCAGTGCGATCTGTTGTGCCTGAGCGGCGGCGTGCCGATCGATCGACCGATCGTCATAGAAGCGCTGAAGCGCGGCGTGCCGCTGGCGAACGACGCGCAATTGTTCGTGGAGCGCTGCCCGGCGACGATCATCGGGATCACCGGGTCGGCGGGCAAGACGACGACGACGGCGCTGGTCGGCGAGATGGCCCGATCGGCCGGGCCGCTCCGCGCGACGCAGGAACGCACTTCAGTGTGGGTCGGCGGCAACATCGGCAATCCGCTGATCGGCGATCTCAATTCAATCGCAAAGTCGGATGTGGTGGTGATGGAACTCTCGTCGTTTCAACTGGAAATCATGACCAGCAGTCCGCCCGTGGCGGCGGTGCTGAACGTGACGCCGAATCACCTCGACCGGCATCCGTCGATGGAGGCGTACATCGCGGCCAAGGCGCGCATCCTCGACTTCCAGTCGCCGCAGGATACGGCCGTGTTGGGCTACGATGATCCGGTGGCGCGCTCGCTGGCGAGCCGCGTAAGAGGGAAGGTGCGATTTTTTGCCGGCGACAGTCCCCTCCGCTCCGCTGCGGGGATCTTCGAGAGTCGCCTCCCACATACGGGGGTCAAAGATGGGCATGTGGTTCTGGTGGAGGGTCGGGCGGTGCGCGTGTGTGCGCTGAGCGACATCCGACTGCGCGGGGATCATAACGTGCTGAACGTGCTAGCGGCATGCGCGCTGGCGGATGCGGTGGGCATTCCGACTGAAGCGATGCGTGAAGCGATCATCGGGTTCAGGGGTGTGGCGCATCGGTTGCAGCGGGTGCGCGAATTGAACGGCGTCACTTATTACGACGACAGTATCGCCACAGCACCCGAGCGGTTGGTCGCTGCGATCCAGGCGTTTCACGAGCCGATCGTGCTGCTGGCGGGCGGGCGTGATAAACACCTGCCGTGGACCGAGGCGGCTGAAGTGATTTCGCGGCGTGTACGACAGTTGATCCTCTTTGGAGAGATGGCGGAGTTGGTGGAGAAGGCGGTGTCGGTGTCGGCGACAGCCCCCTCCGCTCCGCTGCGTGGATCTTCGGGAGCCGCCTCCCACAAACTATTAGAGGGTGTGCACCGGGTCGAGTCGCTGGCGGATGCGGTGAAGAAGGCCGCCGAAGTGGCGCGGCCGGGTGATGTGGTGCTGCTGGCGCCGGGCGGCGCGAGCTTCGATGCGTTCAAGGATTTCGCCGAGCGCGGGGATACGTTTCAGGAGTACGTGCGGGCGTTGTGAAAGTGCGAGAAGGGCGCGCTCGGAGACCTGCGCCCATCACAGGGGGAGCATGGCGACTCAAGTGATTCGACAAGTGAAGCCCGCATCCAGCCGCAGCCGCGGGCCGCGACTGGATTACCCGCTGATGATCGCGGTGGGTGCGCTGGTCGCGATCGGGCTGATGATGGTGTACAGCACGACCTTCGACTGGGGTTATCAGCAGTACGGCGATGCGGCTTACTTCCTGGTGCGGCAGGGTGTGTGGCTGCTGCTGGGCGTCGGCGCGATGCTGGTGATGATGCGGATCGATTACAGCACCTGGCACCGGCTCTCGATCCCGCTGATGGGCGGCGCGTTGGTCGTCCTGATCGCAGTGTTGCTGCTGGGCCAGGAACGGTTCGGCGCGCAGCGATCGTTCTTGGGTGGATCAGTCCAGCCCGCAGAGTTGGTGAAGCTGATCGTCGTGATTTACATCGCCGACTGGCTGTCGTCCAAAGGCGAGAGGATCCGCGAGGTGGGATACGGCCTGATTCCCTTCGCAGTGCTGATCGGCGCGATCGCCGGATTGATCGTGCTGCAGCCCGACTTCGGGACGGCGGCGGTGATCGTCGTCGTGGCCGGGATCATGTTCTTTCTGGCCGGCGCGGACGTCAAGCAGATTCTGGTCGGGCTGGTGGTGAGCAGTGCAACATTCCTGCTGTTGGTGGCGAACTCGCCGCACGCGCAGGCGCGCATCCAGTCGTACCTTGATGCGTTGAACGATCCGGCTCAGGCGAGCTATCACGTGCGCCAGGCGATGATTGCGCTGGGGTCGGGCGGGCTGTTCGGTGTGGGGCCAGGAGCCAGCCGCCAAAAGTTCGGGTACCTGCCTGTGCCGCATACGGACAGCATCTTCGCCGTGCTGGGCGAGGAACTGGGCTTGATCGGCGCGCTGATCGTCATCGGTCTGTTCGCGTTCCTGGCCTACCGCGGACTGCGGATCGCGCTGCACGCGCCGGACGTGTTCGGCACGTTGGTGGCGACCGGTGTGACGTGCTGGATCACGGTCGAAGCGTTGGTCAACGTTGCGGTGATGACGGGCATGTTGCCGCTCACCGGTATTCCGCTGCCGTTCATTTCGTATGGCGGATCGGCGCTGGTCAGCCTGATGGCGGCGATCGGTTTGCTGCAAAGTATCGCGCGCGGATCGCGCAAAGGACTCACGCGCAGTGCGCTTGTGGATCGCAGGCGGCGGAACGGGCGGCCACGTCTATCCCGCATTGGCGGTCGTTGAGGCCCTCGCCTCCGCCTCCTCACCCCCCGGCCCCCTCTCCCGACGCGGAGCGCTGGGAGAGGGGGTGGGGGTGAGGTGGATCGGCAGCCGCGGCGGTGTGGAGGAGCGCCTGGTGACGCGCGCAGGACTCGCCTTCGACGCGATCCCGGCCGGTGGTGTTCACGGACTGGGTCCGCTGCGCGCCGCGTTGAACGTGTTGAAGCTGCTGGCGGGCACGCTCCGCGCGATCGGGCTGGCGCGCGCGTTCCGCCCTCAGGCGCTGTTGGTGACGGGCGGTTTCGTCAGCGTGCCGGCGGCGCTGGCGTGCTGGCTGCGCCGGACGCCGATCGTGGTGTATCTGCCCGACGTGGAGCCGGGGCTGGCGGTCAAGTTCGTGAGTCGATGGGCGACACGGGTAGCGGTCAGCGTGGACGACTCGAAGCAGTTTCTGCCATCGCGCAAGGTGGTCGTCACCGGCTACCCGACCCGATCCGATTTGCTACGCGCCGATCGATCGGAGGCCGTTCGGCATTTTGGCCTCGATCCAGATCGGAAGACGCTGCTGGTGTTCGGTGGCAGCGCAGGCGCGCGCAGTCTGAATCGGGCGGTGGGATCGATCTTGGAGTGGCTCTTGGCGCGTTATCAGGTGATCCACATCAGCGGTTCGAGCGATGCTGCGGAGATGCGCGCACGGCGGGAGGCGCTGGCCGGTGAGGCGAAGTCGCGCTATCACCTGTTTGAGTACCTCCACGACGACAGGGGGTGGGCGCTGGCGGCGGCTGATGTCGCCGTGTCGCGATCGGGCGCGTCGGCGCTGGGCGAGTTTCCGTTGTTCGGGCTGGCCTCGATCCTGGTGCCGTATCCCTATGCCTGGCGCTATCAGAGAGTGAACGCCGATTACCTGGCCTCGCGCGGCGCGGCGATCCGGTTGAATGACGAGGACTTGACGGATGGCTTGCAGCCGGCGATCGATCGATTGATGAGCGACGATGCGGCGCGCGCACAGATGCAGAGACAGGCGCGCTCGCTGGCGCGGCCGGACGCAGCGGCGCGACTGGCCGATCTGCTCGTAGGCCTGGCCGGGGCGGAACGGATATGATTCCGAACCCGCTATCTCTTGGGGAACTGACGTTCATCCTCGTCCTGTCTCTGCCCATCATCATCTGGGGTTTTCAGCACGGGCTGGACGCCGTGATCATTGCAGTCATTGGAGTGCTCGCCGGTATGGCCTTCTCCGATACGCTGGCCGGTGGGACGGTTTCGTTTCTCAATACGTCCTGGAGGCTCGGTAAGGCCATCCTCGCCACCGGCGCGTTCGGGCCTGAAGCGATCGTCCGGTTCCGCGAAGAGCCGGGCCTGATCGAAACGCCGGATCAGATCAAGTTGTTTGGGACGATTGTCTTTTTGGCGATCACGTACGTCGCGTTCAAGATCGCGTTCCGACGAGCGGGCGGGCGGTCGAACGCCTTCGAAGGTATCTTCGGCGCGCTGGGCGCCGCGGTGACCGGTTATCTGATCATCACGTTCTTGATCACGCGCCACGTCAGGCTGCCGCAGGTTGTGCAGATCGATGAGACGACCGAACTGCCGGGCTTCGTCGCGGCGCCCGGCCAACCTAGCATCACGCTCGACGCGAATGTGCTGGTCCTGCTGGCGTTGGTGATCATCGTCTTCGGCGTGCAGATTTCCAAACGGAAGAAGTAGACTGCAATGGGACCTATCGAAGGTGTATGGTTCGCGCTGATCGGTGTGTTCATTTTTCTCGGCATCATCCGCGGGTTCCTCAAGGAACTGGGGCTGACGACGGTGATGATCGTGTGGCTGTTCGCTATGGATCAAATCATTCCGCGATTGGAGGAACTCATTCGCCAGCCCGATTCCTTTCTAGGAGGGATCGGCATCACGGAAGCGACGCGAAACACGCCGCTGTGGCTGCTCTTCACGCTGATCACGATCGCGGTGGTCTATATCGCCTACGAGGGCGAGACACTGGCGTTCCAGGGCACGCCACCCAAAGGCGCGCAGGGCATTATCCTGGGAGCGTTGATCGGCGCGATTAACGGCTATCTCGTCACCGGCACGTTGTGGTGGATTGTGCACCGATACAACTACCCGATTCGCGGGACGGGACTGTTCTTCGATTTTAACCCGGCAGCCGGGCAGGTACTGTCACCCCTTGCGAATCAGATCGTCAACGGGTTGAAGCTGCTGCCGCCGGACCTGCTGGGCCAGGGCGTGGAGACGGCCACCTCGCTGGGTGTGCTGCCCTTGTTGGTGATCACGATAGTCTTGCTGCGGGTGGTGCGGTGACGTTGGAGATTAGAGGTTGGAGATTGGAGGTTGGAAGTTGGGGTTGCCAATGAGTGAGGCGGCGATCGATTTTTCTCGGTTGAGGCCAGGCGGCAGCGTGCATATCGTCGGCATTGGCGGCGCAGGCATGTCGGCGATCGCGACGGTGCTGCTCGAGCGCGGCTATCGCGTCAGCGGCTCGGATCAGAACGAGTCGCCTTTGATACGGACACTGCTGGGGCGCGGCGCGCAGGTGTTCGTCGGGCATCGCGCCGAGAACGTGGGTGAGGTGGATATGCTGATCATGTCGTCGGCGATTAAGTCGGACAATGCAGAGCTGTCGGCGGGGCGGCGGCGCGGCATCCCGATCTCCAAACGGGCGCAGCTGTTGGGCTGGCTGATGCAAGGCGCCGTCGGCGTGGCGGTGGCCGGTGCGCACGGCAAGACGACGACGACGGCGATGATCGCGTCGATCTTGATGGACGCCGGGCGCGATCCGAGCTTCATCGTGGGCGGGACGATCGCCAGGCTGAACACGCCGGCGCACGCGGGACGGGGTCGCGAGTTTGTGATCGAAGCCGACGAGTACGATCACACGTTCCTGGGCTTGACGCCCAGCGTGGCCGTGGTGACGAACGTCGAGCACGATCATCCCGATTGTTTTCCGACGTTCGAGTCGATGCTTGAGGCGTTTCGCGCGTTCGTCGGGCTGCTGCCGGAGGGCGGGCTGCTGGTGGCCTGCGGTGACGACGCAGCGGCGCGCGGGCTGATGGAGTTCAGGGGCAGCCGCGATGTAATGACGTATGGTTTCGGGCGCGATGTGACCTGGCAGGCGACCGACCTGCGCGTCAACAACGCCGGCGGCAGCGACTTCCTGGTGGCGCGCGACGGGGTCACCGCCGGGCTGCTGCGTCTGCGTGTGCCGGGTCGCCACAATGTGCTGAACGCGCTGGCCTCGGTTGCCGCGACGGATTTTCTGGGCGTGACATTCGAAGAGGCGCGCGCAGCGCTGCTGGAATTTCGCGGGGTGGGACGCCGCTTCGAGCTGCGCGGCGAAGCGTGCGGCGTGATGGTGATCGACGACTATGGCCACCACCCGACGGAGATTCGCGCGACGCTGGCGGCGGCGCGGACGAGCTATCCGGGACGATCGATCTGGGCGGTCTGGCAGCCGCACACCTTCAGCCGGACGAAATTGTTGCTGGACGAGTTTGCCGCGTCGTTCGAGGATGCGGATCACGTGATCGTCACCGAAGTGTACGCGTCGCGCGAGAAAGACTCGCTCGGCGTCAGCGTGGCCGATGTGGTGAAGCGCATGAGGCATCGCGATGCGCGGCAGGCGGCGTCACTGAATAAGGCGACGACGATGCTGGCCGAGCACGTGAAGCCGGGCGACGTCGTGATCACATTGAGCGCGGGGGACGGCAATCAGGTGGGTGAGAGTCTATTAAGGAGGCTGCAGGAAGGCTGTTGAGGAGTCGGCATCTGGAGATGCCTCGCACAGGGAGATGCCTCGCACAGGGAGATGCTTCGCACGGGCGAGAGCTTGTTGAAGCGGCTGCAAGAGAAATGCTGAGCGAAGAATGCAGCCTGGTGAATGCCGAATGATAAAAGAGGGGAAGAGAAGGAAGATAGGAATTGTTGCGCACGAAGCGAGCGATGGACGCAAACAAGGTAGTCCATTCGAGGTGATGCTGGAGAAATGGCGACGGGGTGAAGAAGTGAGCTGGGGTGAACTGTTTGCAGCATGGGTGAAGACGCCGGTCGCGCCACGTTCACGCGAGACGGTGCGCAAGGTGATTCGCAGGGTGGAATGGATTCCTTAGGCGAGCTGCGGCAGGCGTTGGGCGATCGCGCCCGGGCAGGCGAGGCGCTGAGTCGATACACCACCGCGCGCATTGGTGGCCCGGCCGACTTACTGGTCGAGGCGACGAGCGCCGATGACTTGCGCGAACTGG
The DNA here is from genome assembly GCA_050695975.1 of Anaerolineae bacterium. Classification (GTDB taxonomy): domain Bacteria; phylum Chloroflexota; class Anaerolineae; order Fen-1058; family Fen-1058; genus DASSFZ01. The sequence continues at coordinate 1,921 of JBOGUH010000329.1, read as the reverse complement.
TATTGACGGCCCGACGTCATCGCGTTTCGATTTTCATCCTCGGCGGCGGGGCGAATATTCTGGTCGGCGACGCGGGCATTCGCGGACTGACGATCGTTAACAAAGCAAGACGGCTCGAATTTCTGGACGGCGGCCGCGTCCGCGCCGAGAGCGGCGTCATTCTGCCCACGCTGGCGCGCGAGTGCATCGCGCGCGGGTTGAGCGGGCTGGAGTGGGCGATCGGGGTGCCGGGGACGGTCGGCGGAGCGGTGGTCGGCAACGCCGGCGCGCACGGTCGAGATACGGCGAGCGATCTCAAGCAGGCATCGATTCTAGGGCCGGACGGTCATGTGCAGACCTGGCGCGTCGATGACCTTCAGTATGCGTATCGGAGCAGCCGGATTAAGACGGCAGGGTCGAAGGCCCGCGCCAAACGTGGACCACTGGCTCGCGCAAAACCGGGTGCGCCGCGGCGTAGCGCATACGTGGTGCTGGCAGCGGAATTCGAGTTGGCGCGCGGCGACCGGGCCGAGTCGGAAAGAAAGGCGGCGAATTTCAACGAGTATCGACGGCGCACGCAGCCGCCGGGGGCGAGTATCGGATCGATGTTTAAGAATCCACCGGGCGACGCGGCGGGCCGATTGATCGATGCGGCCGGGTTGAAGGGAACGCGCATCGGCCAGGTGGAGATTTCGAGGCTGCACGCGAACTTCTTCGTGAACCTGGGCGGAGCGAAAGCGCAGACTGTGTTGGCGCTGATCAACCTGGCGCGAGAGAGAGTGCGGGAGAAGTTCGAAGTGGAGCTGGAGTTAGAGATAGAGTTGGTTGGTGAGTGGGCAACGGATGAAAACGGATAAACGGATGTCGGCGACTGGAGTCGCCTCGCCCAGAACGGATGATGTGTCAACGTGTGAACGTGCGAACGGATAAACGGATATGACTAAACGGAAGATTCGGGTCGGCGTGATCTTTGGGGGCAAGTCGGGCGAGCATGAGGTGTCGCTCGTGTCGGCCCAGTCGATCATGCGCGCGATCGATAAAGGCAAATACGAGGTGGTGCCGATCGGCGTTACGCACGATGGCCGCTGGCTGACGCGCGGCGATCCGCTCAAAGCGTTGACCGGCGGGCAGACGTCGATGCCGCAGCTGCTCGAAAGCGGGTTCGCGCTCGACGCAGAGAGCGGACCCCATACCGATCGGCCGGATGCGGAGCATCGCGAGCTGGTGCCTGGCACGCAAGCCGCCGGCATCCCTGAGGTAGATGTCGTGTTCCCGGTGCTGCACGGACCGTTCGGCGAAGATGGCACGGTTCAAGGTCTGCTCGAACTGGCGGACATTCCATATGTCGGAGCAGGTGTGATGGCGAGCGCAGTGGGAATGGATAAGGCCGTGATGAAAGATGTGCTGCGCAGTCACGGACTGCCTGTTGTCGCGCATCTCGTCGTGAAGCGATTGACATGGGAATCCGATCCCGACTCGGTCCGCGCAGCCGTAGCGGCGTCGATCGGCTATCCGTGCTTTGTGAAGCCGGTGAACCTGGGATCGAGCGTAGGCATCAGCAAGGCGCATTCGGCGGCGGAGATCGGCGCGGCGATTGATCGGGCGGCGCGGTATGACCGCAAGGTCTTGATCGAAAAATGCGTAGACCAGGCGCGCGAGATCGAAGTCAGCGTGCTGGGCAACGACGATCCGATTGCGTCGGCGCCGGGCGAGGTGATCCCCAGCCGCGAGTTTTACGATTACGCGGCGAAATATCTCGACAATACCAGCGAGCTTTTAATACCTGCGCCGCTGGATGCAGAAGTGACCGAGCAGGTGCGGCAGCTGGCGATCGATGCGTACCTGGCGTTCGACTGCGCAGGCATGGCGCGAGTCGATTTCCTGCTGTCGCGGACGACGAGTGAGCTGTTCATCGGCGAGGTGAACACCATCCCCGGCTTCA
>JBOGUH010000328.1:0-4310 GCA_050695975.1 Anaerolineae bacterium | reverse complement strand
GGGTATCGCCATGCACGGACTCGATCCCAGCGCTGACGTACCGGCTCCGGCGGATTTCCGGCCCGCGTTGACGCTGAAGACGATGGTGGCGCAGGTCAAGACGCTGCCGCCGGGATCGCCGGTGTCGTATGGCGGGACATACGTGACACAGGCGCACGAGCGGATCGCCGTGCTGCCGATCGGCTACGCCGATGGGTTCCGCCGCAAGCCGCGCCACTGGGGCGAAGTGCTGGTGCGCGGCCGGCGCGCGCCGATCGTCGGGCGGGTGTGCATGGATCAAACCATGATCGACGTGACGCACATTCCCGGCGTAGCGCAGGGCGACGAGGTGGTGCTGATCGGCGCGCAGGACGGCGATCGGATTCGGGCGGAGGATGTGGCTGGCAGACTGGGTACGAACAACTACGAAGTCGTGTCGGTGCTGATGGCGCGCGTGCCGCGGGTGTATCGAGAGTAGACAGTCGTTGACCGTAGTCATATCTTGTGTCATAATCGTATCGAACAAGGAGGCAGGCTATGTCGACAGCAATCCAAATCGAGACGACGATTCTGCCCGGCGGCCGGATCGAGATCAGCGCTCCAGAGTTAATTCCCGGACGACCAGCCAGAGTATTTGTGATTGTCGAGGAAGAGCAGGTCGAGAAACGATTTGCCGTTGATATTTTGGCAGAAGCGCCGGGCCACCGTTTGTTCAAAACCGCCGAGGAGGTCGATGCTTACATCCGCGAGGAGCGCGACTCGTGGGAGCGCTAGCTCTGCCAGTTTGTTGTCTTTCCGATCTCTTTTGCTTGGCAGTCGCGAGGTTCAACTTATCCCGATCGCGAAGACCATTTTGGAACGTGCTGCCAGTCTGAGGGCAACTGCCGACTTGAAGACTCCTGACGCGATCCATGCCGCGACGGCTTTGTCGCAAGGATGCGCGCTGTTCGTCACGAATGACCCTGCTTTCCGACGTGTGCTGGGTTTGCCGGCAGCGGTGCTCAGTGAACTGGCTGCGGTGTAAAGGAGTGATACCTGCTAAGCAAGACATCCCGCAGTTGACATGCCCCTCACACCCGGCTACAATGTCTCCCGGACAATTGCATACTTGTACTTCTTCCGGTGTGAGGGAGAGAACCGCTGTCGCCGCGGCGACAGCGGGCACCGAAGGGGCAAACTGGTCGATGGCTGAATCGACCGGCGAATCTCTCAGGTAAAAGGACCTCGCGCCTGAACACCCTCTGGAGAGCCGTCCGTCGCATCGCGGCTGACTGCACCGACGGGGCAAACTCCCAGCCGAGCGAGCGCGAAGCTGGAGAGTGAATCTCTCAGGTCATAGACAGGGGACGCACAGTGCAGACGTGCTTTGCGTCCCTTTTCGTTTGGACTTGCCAGGTTCCCACCTACTCCGCTACGCGTCGGGGTGCTTCGCAAGACCTGGCGGGCTTGAAACCTCAACCACCTAAGGAGGCGGTCATGAACATTCCTGGCGATCTGAAGTACACCAAGGACGACGAATGGATCCGCGTGAAGGGCGACGAGGGTGAGATCGGCATCACCGATTACGCCCAGGATCACCTGAGCGACATCGTCTACGTCGAATTGCCCGAAGTCGGGCGCGAGGTGAAGGCGCACGACTCGATCGGCGCGATCGAATCGGTCAAGGCCGCGGCGGACATCTACTCCCCGGTCGGCGGTACGGTCACCGCCGTCAACGAGTCGCTGCCCGACTCGCCCGAGCTGGTCAACCAGGACCCGTATGGCAAAGCCTGGATGTTCCGCGTGAAGCTGTCCGACCCCAAAGAGCTGGACGGGCTAATGGACGCGGCGGCATATCAAAAATATTGTGATGAGCGTGGATGATATGAACTATACTCCCCACACCGACGCCGACCGCAAGGCCATGCTCGACGCGATCGGCGTTGAGAAAATTGAAGAGCTGTTCGACGCGGTGCCGGCGCGCGTGCGCTTTCCCAAGTTGAACATCCCGGCGGCGTCCACCGAGATGGAAACCTGGTGGGCGATGCAGGGCCTGTCGGAAGTCAACGCCGATGTGAACCATTATGCCTGCTTCCTGGGCGCCGGCGCGTACAATCACTATATCCCGCACACCGTCGATTACGTGCTACAGCGCGGCGAGTTCTACACCGCCTACACACCCTACCAGCCCGAGATCAGCCAGGGCACGCTGCAGGCGATGTTCGAATACCAGAGCATGATCTGCCAGCTCACCGGCATGGACGTGAGCAACTCCAGCCACTACGATGGCGCGACCTCGCTGGCCGAAGGCGTGCTGCTGGCGCTCAGCGCAACCAGGGGCAATCGCAGCCAGATCGTCATGTCTCCGGCTGTGCATCCGCAGTACCGACAAGTCGTGCGCACCTATCTGCAGGGCACGCGCGTGTCGATCGCCGGCGACGAGAACCTCAGGGCCAAAATCCCTGATCTCCAATCTCTATTGGATGATCAGACGGCCGCGTTCGTCATTCAGAACCCGAACTTCTTCGGGCAGATCGAAGACGTGACAGGCCTGGCCGACGCGGTTCACGCGGCAGGCGCGCTGCTCATCGTCGTCACCGATCCGATCTCGCTCGGCCTGTTCCGGCCGCCCGGCGCGTACGGCGCTGATGTTGCCTGCGCGGAAGGCCAATCGCTCGGCATTCCGATGTCGTTCGGCGGACCGTACCTCGGCATTTTCGCCACCAAGAACGCTTACGTGCGCAAGATGGCCGGGCGGCTGGTCGGCGAGACGGTCGACGGCGACGGCACGCGCGGCTACGTGCTCACGCTCAGCACGCGCGAGCAGCATATTCGCCGCGAGAAGGCCACCAGCAACATCTGCACCAATCAGGGCCTGTTCGCGCTGGCCGCTGCGGTGTACATGGCGACGATGGGCAAGTGCGGGCTCGAGCAGGTGGCCAAGCTGTGCTACCACAAGAGCCACTACGCCGCGCGGCAGATTGGCCAGCTCAAAGGCTATCGGGTGAATCCCCAGTCGCCCCAGCCGTTCTTCAAAGAGTTTGTCGTCAAGTGCCCGGCGCCCGTCGAGGAAATCACCCAGCTGCTGCTGGAAGAATACGACATCATCGGCGGCTACGACCTCGGCCGCGACTATCCGCATCTCAAGAATCACATGCTGATCGCGGTGACGGAGACGAACACCCGGCAGGAAATTGATGATTTGGTTGAAGGGTTGAGACAGGCTGCTGAGTGAAGGAGGCAACGATGAGCGAACCTCTCATTTACGAATTGAGCGTCCCTGGCCGCTGCGGCGTCGATATGCCCGCGCCGGATGTGCCGGAGACTGAATTGCCGAGGGACCTTATGCGCGACGGCCTCGGCCTGCCCGAGCTGTCGCAGCTCGACGTGGTGCGGCACTACCTGCACCTGTCGCAGATGAACTACAGCATCGACGGCGGCTTCTACCCGCTCGGCTCGTGCACGATGAAGTACAACCCTAAAATTAATGAAGACGTGGCCCGTCTGCCAGGTTTCGCCTTCACCCACCCGCTGCAGGATCCCATGACGGTGCAGGGCAACCTGGCCATCATGTATCTGCTCCAGGAATGGCTGAAAGAGATCGGCGGCTTCGCCGGCGTGTCGCTCCAGCCGGCCGCCGGTGCGCACGGCGAATTTGCCGGCATCCTGATGATGCGCGCGTATCACCGCGATCGCGGCGAGGCGAAGCGCACCAAGATTCTGATCCCCGATTCGGCCCACGGCACGAACCCGGCCTCCACGTCGATGGGCGGCCTGAGCGTGGTGCAGCTGCCCTCCGACAGCCGCGGCAACATCGATCTGGAATCGCTGCGCGCGGCGTGCGACGAGTCCGTCGTCGGCCTGATGCTGACCAACCCGAACACGCTCGGCCTGTTCGACGAGAACATCGAGCGGGTTGTTAAGCTGGTGCATGATTGCGGCGGCCTGATGTACGGCGACGGCGCGAACTTGAATGCCCTGCTCGGCATCCTGCGGCCTGGAGATGTCGGCTTCGACGTGATGCACTTCAACCTGCACAAGACCTTCTCCGTCCCGCACGGAGGCGGCGGCCCGGGCTGCGGGCCGGTCGGTGTGGCCGCGCCTCTGGCGGATTTCCTCCCCGCGCCTCTGGTGGACATCCTCGAAGAAGGTGACGATGAGACTCCGCCTTTGTTTGGCTTTGTCACCCCGCCAAAATCCATCGGCCGTATGAAGGCCTTCCACGGTCATTTCGGCGGCGGAATGGTGCGGGCCTTTACGTACATTGCCATGCACGGACCGGACGGACTGCGAAATATTGCCGAGTACGCCGTCTTGAATGCGAACTATCTGCTGGCGCGTCTACGGGATAC
>JBOGUH010000327.1:0-1880 GCA_050695975.1 Anaerolineae bacterium | reverse complement strand
ATCGCGCCCCATTCCGACATCGGTCCGCTGCTGCCGCTGGTCGATCGTGCGCTGGCCGATGGCCGATCGGTAACGCTGGCCTACGCCGCGCCGGCGGCCGATCACGCCTATCCCCTGTCGGCGCTCTCGCCGGCGATCGAAGTGATCCGCGCGATCGACGCCGACCTCGTCGATCTGCTGCCCGATGCGATCGCATGGGCCGACCAGGTTTTCGCCTGCGGCCCGATCGACTTCGCGGCGCGGCTGGCCGGCCGGATCCATTCGATCCGCTTTCCCGCCCCGCGCGGCTTCGCGCAGGCGCTGTGTCCGGCACATCTTGCCTGCGGCGCCGGCGCATGCGGCGCATGCTGGGACGGGTCGAGGTTGGCCTGCGTAGACGGGCCCGTCTTCGAGCTAACTTCGAGACCTGGCAGGTCTCCCAAGACCTCCCAGGCCTGAAGCAAAGGAGTCGACCATGATCGAGCTCGCTCCGCATCACAAAATCGGCCTCGCCCTCAAATCGCCGATCATGCCCGCCGCCGGCAGCGCCGGATTCGCCAACGAGTACGCCGGGCTGATCGACTGGAGCCGGTGGGGCGCGTTCGTCACCAGCCCGGTCACCGCGCGGCCGCGCCAGCCGTCCGGCGAACCGGTCACGATCGACCTCGGCGCAGCGCTGTTGATTCACGCCGGCATCTCCAATCCGGGCATCCGCGCTGTAATCGAGGACAGTCAAAACACGTGGAAGCGCCTGGGCGTGCCGGTGATCGTTCATGTGGCGGGCACCACGCCCGACGACGTGGCCGAATGTGTCGTGCGGCTGGTGATCGTCGAAGGGGTCGGCGGTGTGGAACTGGGAGTGCGTGATGAAGAGGATGAGGGCGCCATCGCCGCGCTGGTCGCAGCGGCGGTAGAGGCCAGCGAGGCGCCCGTGTTCGTCCGGCTGCCACTTGATCACGCCCCCGAACTCGCGCCGGCCTGCGTCGAAGCCGGAGCCGACGCGTTGGTCGTCGCTGCGCCGCCGCGCGGGATGCTGCCGTGGGGCGATGGTTATGTATCCGGTCGGGTGTACGGTCGGGGTGCGCTTCCGCTGGCGCTGCGCGCCGTGCGCGACACGGCGGCGCAGGTGGACGCGCCGATCATCGCCTCGGGCGGCGTTCACACGGTCGAGGACGCGCGCGCTATGCTGACCGCCGGCGCGGTTGCAGTGCAGATCGATACGCTGATCTGGCGCGATCCCAAAGCCGCGATGGCGATCGCCGAGGCGTTCGCGCCGGGTATGTGAGCTCTGCAACATAAAAGGTCACGCCCGGGCGTGACCTGTGTGTTCTGCCTGTACCCCTACGTCACGGAAAGACAACCCTCGACTGCCTCATATAGATTTTGCAGCAATTCTTCGAAGGTATCACCCTTGCTACCAGTTGTAGGTCTGTCTCGACGACGGCGTACACGATGCGCCAATTTCCCAGTCGCAATCGTCGCGGTTCAGCGCCAGTCAGATGAAAATCAAGCGCTTTGGTATGAGCTAGCCGGGGGTCATCGCCAAGACTCTTGATTGCTCGACGCACCTGCTGGCGAATGTGGCCGGGCAACCGTTTGATCTCCGCCTGAGCAGCTGGCGAGACATCAAGCTGGTATTTCACCAGCTTGCTCCAGCGCGTCTAATTCGGCCTCGAACTCACTCCATGCTTTCCAGCCAGCCGGACGTCGACCGCTTGCCAGAGCGTCTAGGTCAGCAGCAACCGCCCGCAGGATGTCGCTGTCTTCCTGATCTTCGAGACGCTCGATGATTGATTTCCACGTAACCAAATCGATGAGCACAGCTGCGGGCTGCCCATCCGGTCCTACAACATAGCTGGGAGATCGAAGGGTTTGGAGCAATTCATTAGAAGCCATTGTTT
>JBOGUH010000326.1:0-3319 GCA_050695975.1 Anaerolineae bacterium | reverse complement strand
CGGTCGAGGATGCGACGCGCCTGCTGCGCGTTGACCAGTTCGGCGTTGATGGCGCGCGGGTGATCGAACGCCTCGCGGATTGCGTTTTGCGTGATCTCGTGGAACACTACGCGTTTGACGCGATCGCCGTCAAAACCGGCGGCCTCCACCAGGTGCCAGGCGATCGCCTCGCCTTCGCGATCGGGGTCGGTGGCCAGGTAGATTTCGGCGGCCCGCTCGCCCAACGACGCCAACTCCTTGACCACTTCTTTCTTCTCTTTCGGAACGCGATACTTCGGCGCGAAGTCGTTCTCGACGTCGACCGATAACTGCGATCGAAGCAGGTCGCGCACGTGGCCGACCGAGGCTTTCACCGTGTACCCACGGCCCAGGAACCGTCCGACGGTCTTCGCCTTCGCCGGCGATTCGACGACGACCAGCTTGCCGCGCCGCTCGATGGGCTCGCCGTTGCGCTTGTTGTTGCGGCTCGTCTTGCGGGGTCGCGCGGCGGATTCCGGGCGCGGCAGGCCCTCGTGCGCCGGCGTCAGGCCCATGCGGTACAGGCCCGTGCCGCACACGGGGCACACGCCTTTCGTCGCCGGCGTGCCGGCCGCCGTGAACACGGCCTGCGCGTCTTTAATTTCTCGCTTGGTCTTGCATTTTACGCAGTAAGCTTCCATATCCCCATCGCAAAGTGAGTTCCTTAAGTTAATGGGAGCCTATCACTATGGAACTCAAGGAACTGAAGGAACTCGAAAGGTATGTATCACAAGTAATTTCTCAGGTCAGGGGTCACGGACCCCTGACGAGCACAAAACGAGCACAAAACGAGCAGAAATAGATTACAGGTAATCCTTGCGCCCGCCTTTCTTCAGCCGCTCGACCAGCTGCCTGACATTCTCGGCACGATCTTTGACGCACACCAGCACCACGTCTTGCGTGTCCACCACAATGATGTCTTGCAAGCCGATGGTCGCCACCATGCGCCCGCAGCCGTACACCAGCACGTTGCGACTGTCCAGCGCCAGGTGTTCGGCGTGGACGGTCACGTTGCCATTCTCGTCGCCTGATAGAATATCCAATAGCGACGCCCACGACCCCACGTCACTCCAGCCGATGTCGATCGGGATCACGGCCACATCGCGCGCCTTCTCCATCACGCCATAGTCCACCGTCTGGCTGGCGACACGCGGCCACACCCGGTCCAGGGTTTGGCTCTCCTGCGGCGTGCCCAGCGCTCGATCGATTTCTTCGAGTTGGATGAAGAATTCCGGCATGGTGTGGGCCAGCTCGGCCATAAACCGATCGACGCGCCAGATGAACATGCCGCTGTTCCACGAATGCAGCCCATCCGCCACAAAGCGCTCGGCGACAGCCGGGCTGGGCTTCTCGCGGAAGGCAGCGACCGAGTAGGCCAGAATGCCGTCCACGTTCTCGACCGCATCGCCTCGCTCGACGTAGCCGTAACCTGTGGACGGAGTGTCGGGCGTCACGCCGAGGGTGACCAGGTGACCGCGCGCGGCGACCTTGCCTGCAGTTGCCAGGACGCGCCGGAATCCGGCTTCGTCGGCAATGTAATGGTCGGCGGTGAGAACGGCCATCACCGCGTCGGGAGCGCGTCGCCGCAGATGCAGCGCGCTCAAGGCGATGGCCGGCGCGGTGCCGCGCCCCATAGGCTCGACGATGAAGTTCTGTGGCGGAATGCCCGTCGCCTGCGCGCGCAGCACGCCGACTGGCTCGCGTCCGACGACGACGAGCACGCGCTCCGGCGGGAACAGTGGCGCGAGGCGCTCGACCGCGATCTGGAACATGGTTCGATCGCCGACCAGCGGCAGCACTTGCTTGGGCCGTCGCTCGCGCGACAGCGGCCACAAGCGTGTGCCCGTCCCGCCGGCCATGATGAGCGCGTAGAAATGATCGTTCACGATCCCAATGCCTGAGTTCCCTCAGTTCCTTACAGTTTCAGATCTGCCCTCGTCTCATGCTATGAGGAACGCAAGGAACGCCGCAGTGCAACTGCGGCGGGAACTACGCAAGAGGCCTTCGCCGATCCTAGTCAACGACGTACTCGGCGCGGCCTTCACGCGCCAGCACGTAATGCATGCCACCCACTTGACGCACGAGACCCTTGAGTTCCATCAACGCCAGGACGCTGCTCACCTGCGGCACCGGCATCTCCATCCGGCGAACGATCTCATCGATGTGAGTGGGATCGTGCGAGATCGTTTTCAGCAGCGCGGCCTCGGTTGGGTCCTCGGTGATCAATGTCTGCGCTTCGGCCTGCTGCGCAACCATGCGCAGGTTCAACGCTTCCAAGACATCTTCGGCGGATTGGACCAGCGTGGCCCCTTCCTGAATCAGGCGGTTCGCGCCGGCGCTCGTCCGGCTGAAGATGCTGCCTGGCACCGCAAACACATCGCGCCCCTGTTCCAGCGCGCGGTCGGCGGTGATCAGCGCGCCGCTGTGATGGCCGGCCTCCACGACGATCACCGCCAGCGCCAGGCCGCTGATGATCCGGTTGCGCGCCGGGAAATTGCCGGCCTCCGGCGGCGAACCGACCGGCGTCTCGGTGATCAGCGCGCCGCGCTCGACGACCTGCGCCGCCAGGCGTGAGTGCTCGGCCGGGTAAACCTGGTCGATGCCGCACGCCAGCACGCCGATGGTGCGCCCGCCCGCGTTCAGCGCGGCCCAGTGCGCCGCCGCATCGATGCCGCGCGCCATGCCGCTGACGATCGTGACGCCATTGCGAGCCAGGTCGCTTGCCAGCCGCTCGGCGGCCTGCCGGCCATAGGCCGTCGCCCGCCGCGTGCCGACCATCGCCACGGCCCACTGCTGATCGGCCTGCGTCAGTTCGCTTTTGATGTAGAGCACCGGCGGCGCGTCGGGCACGGATCGAAGCAGAGGAGGATAGCCCGGATCATCCCAAGCCAACAGCCGTGCGCCGCACTTCGCCAGGCGTTCGAGCTCGGCATCCAGGTCTATCGATTTGCGAGTCGCTTGCAGGCTTTCGATGGCGCGCCGATCCAGCCCGGCCGCGCGCCAACCGGCTTCATCGGCGTGCCACGCATCGCGCAGGTTCCCAAAATGGTCGAGCAGGGCACGAACTTTCGCCGCACCCACGCCCGGTGTTCGATTGAAGGCCAGCCAGTACCGCGAATCGACCATACGTTCCCCTGCCTGAGTGGGGTGAATATAAATGAAACGCAGACTTGTGTCAAGCAAGGGCGTAGAAACCCGGTTTTTTTGGAGAAAACGGGGTCTGCGAGAATGCCCGCCTACGTTTACGGATAGGCTCTTATTCGGGCAGCAAGCCGGGCAGCAGCGACACAATCATCTGCCC
>JBOGUH010000325.1:0-6257 GCA_050695975.1 Anaerolineae bacterium | reverse complement strand
GGCTGAGATGGCTTCGTCGCAATCCTTCGACTCCGCTGCGCTCCGCTCAGGAGCGCTCCTCGCAATGACGGCTGAGTAGTTACCTGTCGCCATAATTCGGAACACTGCTCCAGTGTGGGAGTGAGCGTGGCGCCCATTACTCTTTAACGTGCCGCGAGATCATCGAGATCGCATGGAGCAGCTCCTCGCGTACATCGTCAACTTTATCATGCAGCTGGCCGATCTCCAGCTCGGCTTTGACGTTGACGCGGTAGTCCAATTCGGAGCGCAGGCGATCTTTGGCGTCCGACCGGTTCTGGCTGATCAACACGAACAGCGATAAGAAGATCGCTTCCAGAGAAACGATCATGGTCAACAGCCCGAACGGGAATTCATCGAACGGTATGACGCGGGGAATCAACCCCGTGTTGACCACGATCCACACGCCGAACCAGGCGGCGTTCACGTAAACGAATTTCATCGCGCCAATGCCGGCGGTCAGCCGGTCGGCCAGCCGATCGCCAAAGGATAATTGCTCTTCGAACACAGCGTTGACGTTGCGCGCCGCGCGCGATCGGACGATTTGATTAGTCTGGCGCAGGCGCTTGCCCACAACCGACAACACATCCAGCGCCGCGTTCGGCTTCTGGGCAAATAACAGCTGCAGGTCTTGCCGGTCGATCACCAGCACGTCGGCGTGCGTAAGGGCGGTGGCCGTCGCCGTGCGCCGCTCTTCGTCCAGCAGCGAGAGTTCCCCGAAGAATTCGCCTTCTCCTAACGTCCCCAGCACCACGCGATGCTTGTCCTCGTCGAAAAGCCACAACTCCACCTGGCCGGAACGGATCACGTACATCGCGCCGCCTGGCTCGCCGTCGCGGAAGATCGTCGCGCCGGGGTTGTAGCGCCGACGTTCGATGTGCTGGGCCAGCACGCCCCGCTCGTCCTCGTCGAGCGACTCAAAGAACGAGATATCGGACAGCAATCCGGCATCAGTCGACATGGTTCTCTCCTGTGTTGTGGAATAGGTCTCTTGCGCGTCGCTTTCGAGACGACAGGATCAGCAGCCCACCTGCGCCAACCACCAGCAGCATCGCATCCATCACCTGCTCGACGCTTAGGCCGCCGATCCACGCCGTCGCATCCGCGCGGCTGAATCCAATCAACAGCGACCCGGCCGAGTACAGCGCGACGAACAGCGCAAAGCGCATTCCCTTTGGCAGGCTCAAAGCCCGCGTCCGTGCCGGCGTTTCTCTACGCTTGTCTGGCAAAGGAAGGCCCAACCGCGTCCTCGCGGTTGGGGAGCCACTCAATGACCACAGCACGGCGAACACCAGCAACCCCCATCCTGCGCCGAACAGCTGCGAGGGCAGTCGCGGCGCCAACCTGCCATAAACGTCCGGCGCGTCGATCGCGATTCCGAACAGCGGCTCGCCGGGGAAGACTTCGCGTCCAAACGCGCACGCCGAGAGGAAGCATCCGATCCAGCCGAAGGCCGTCCCCAGCGCAGCGCCCGGCGCGAGCAGGTCCAACCACGCCGCTGGCGACTGGCTGAATCGTGTCCGCGCGATCAGCCAGACGCCGATCGCGCCCCCGATCAGTCCACCGTGCCACGACAGGCCGCCCTGCCATATCCGCCATGCTTCGTCGAGGTGATCGACAAAGTAGGCCCAGTGGATCGCCACGTAGAGGAGTCGGGCGCCGATAGCGCCGCCGGCGATGGCTGCTAGCATCGCGTCAATAGCCGCCAAAGCCGGCAGGGCGATGCGGCGCGACTGGATCAATGTCGCCGCCGCTGCTGCGATCAGGCCCAGGTGCAACAGTGCGCTGTACGAAGTAATCGTCAGCCCGTCGATCGAAAATAAGACTGGATGCACGGCCTGCCTCGCGCAGAGTATACCTTGCTCGGATTCAATCGACAATAAAGCCCGCGTCTCTTCGCCTGTCCTCACGCCCTTCGGTCGGGGACTTCGCAGGGCAGACCTCGCGGGCGTTTCCAACCGCGAGGACACGGTTGGAGAGCCGGAGCGAAGATTTTCATACGTTGGGGGGCACCCTCGCGCCTGGATAACTCTCCTGGCGACAACTCTGCTGTCATCAAGAGAGGGTTGGGGGTGAGGCCCTTCGCATGTTATAATCCGCGCCGTCTCCCGAGGAATGATGATTCGTCGCTTGCGCATTCTCCTTTTACTCGTGGCGCTGACCGCGTGCAGCCCGGTGGCTAGCCCCGCCGCGATTGATTCGCCTGTCCCCGATGGCCTGACGATCATCCTGTGGCACAGCGCCGAGGGCGATATGCGCCGCGCGCTGCTTGCCCAGATCGATACGTTCAACGCGACGAATGCATGGGGCATTCTGATCGTCCCCGAATACCACGGCGGCGAAGCGGCCATGTCGATCGCGCTCCAGGCAGCGATTAAGGCAGGGCGTACGCCCGATGTGGTCCTGGGCCGGCCGCTTGACGTGCCGCGCCTGGGTGATGCCGTGGCGCCGATCGAGCCGTACGTCGTCGATCCGAACTACGGCCTGACCGATGCCGACCTGGCCGACTTGTATCCTGCCTCCCTCGACGCCAACCGCGATCCGCGCCGCAATGGCGAGCTGATGAGCTTCCCCGTCAGCGGCGAAGGCACGGTGTTGGTCTACAACACCGATCGACTGGCTGCCGCAGGTTACCTGACGCCGCCCGATTCGTGGCCGCTGTTTAGAGAAGTCTGCCTCGTCGCCACCGTCGATCGAAATGGCGATCGGCAGCCCGACGTATTCGGCTTCGGCTTCGCTCCTCGGCCCGAGTTCGTTTCAGCGTGGTTCCTCAGCCGGGGCGCGCCGCTGCTCTCGCCGGATGGCTCGGCCGTCGGGTTCGCCGGCGAGGCGGGCTTGAAGCTGCTCGAGACGCTGGCCGATTCGGCGCAGGGTGGCTGTGTGTATCGAACCCCCGGCGTCGATGCCGATGTCGAGGCCTTCAGCGCCGGCCGTGTCGCGATGATCTTCGCCAGCACGTCCGACCTGCGCGACATTGCGCTCGAAGTCGAGAATCGCGGCGGCTTCCGTTGGGGCGTGGCGCCTGTCCCTCACGGTCAGCTGCCGATCACGCTGGACGTCAGCGGGCCGTCGTGGATCCTTCTGCGCAGCACGCCGGGGAAACAGCTGGCTGCGTGGTTGTTCGTGCGCTGGTTCGCGTCGACCGATCAAATGCTGGCCTGGGCGGTGGACACCGGCCAACTGCCGCTGCGCATCTCGGCCGCCGATCAGCTGAAACAACGGTATGCCGACAGCCCCATCTATCAAGCTCCACTCGAACTGCTTGCCTTCAGTCGCGCCCATCCGCTCATCGCCTACTGGCCCGATGCCGCAGAGGCCGCCACGCGGGCTGTGCTGGCGGTCGTTGCGGGCGACGCGCCGTCCGCGGCCCACGCGCAGGCGGTGACGGTTGTCAACGGATTGATCACGCCATGATGCCGGGGGCATCCGTTTATCCGTTTTGCATCCGTTGCCTTTCTTACCTGCCTCTGGTACAATTGTTCTACTTTAAGGGCAGCAGGCCGGGCTCCTCGCGAAGCACCCCGTAGCGACAGCGGAGTGGGCACGCCCGGCGATTCGGCGGCATGTCCCACGGGGAGGCTTGGCACGGAGCCGCCTCTGCTGATCTGGATTAGGGGCTTGATATGACAGACCTCGACCGGCGCGGGCAACTGTATCTTGGCAAAACCTACGACCTCTCAGCGCAGCGCACTGGCAATGTCGTGCAGATCGATACGCGCGATCTGACGACGCACGCGGTAATCCTGGGCATGACCGGATCGGGCAAGACCGGCCTGGGCATTGACCTGATTGAAGAAGCGTTGATCGACGGCCTGCCCGCGATCATCATCGATCCCAAAGGCGACATCTCCAACCTTGTCCTCGCTTTCCCCGACGCGAATCCGTCGGATTTCGCGGCGTGGGTCAGCGCCGAGGAGGCCGCCGAGAAAGGCATCGACACGCCGGCGCTGGCTGCGCAGGTTGCCGAGCGGTGGAAGTCGGGCTGGGCCGAGTGGGGCATCACACCCGATCGCGTTCGCCAGCTGCGCGAGCGGGCCGCGATCACGATCTTCACACCGGGCAGCGATGCCGGCGTGCCGGTCGATATTCTTCAATCGGTCGAAGCGCCCGGCCTCGAATGGGAAGGCCACGATGAGGAACTGCGCGCGCGGATCAGCGGTGTCGTCTCGGCGCTGCTGGCCATGGTCGGCATCGAGGCCGACCCGGTGCAGAGCCGCGAGCACATCTTGCTGTCGCATTTATTCGAGCGCGCCTGGCGGGGAGGCGAGCGGTTCGACATGCCGGCGCTGATCCGCGCCATTCAGCAGCCGCCCATCGCGCAGGTCGGCGTGTTCGAGCTCGACGCGTTCTTCCCGCAAAAGGATCGCTTCGCGCTGGCCGCCTCGCTCAACAACCTGATCGCCTCACCTGGATTCGAAACGTGGCGGTCGGGTCATCCGCTCGACATCGAGTCGCTGCTGCGCGCCGACGACGGCCGCCCGCGCGCTTCGATCTTTTACCTGGCGCACCTCAGCGACGACGAGCGCGTGTTCTTCGTCACGATGCTGCTGGGACAGATCACAGCCTGGCTGCGCCGGCAAGGTGGCACGACGACGCTGCGGGCGCTGTTGTACTTCGACGAGATCTTCGGCTACTGCCCGCCTTACCCCAGAAACCCGCCGACCAAGTCGCTGCTGCTGGGACTGATCAAGCAGGCGCGGGCGATGGGCCTGGGCATCGTGCTGGCGACGCAGAACCCAGTCGATCTGGATTACAAAGGATTGGCGAACATTGGCATGTGGTTCATCGGTCGATTGCGCACCGAGCGCGACAAGGCGCGTGTGCTCGACGGGCTGGAGAGCGTCGCGTCAGAATCGGGGTCGGGATTGGAGCGCGACGAACTCGAACGGGCGCTCAGCATACTGCCGTCACGCGTGTTTGTGCTGCACAACGTCCACGAGACGCACCCGATTGTATTCCAATCGCGTTGGGCAATGAGCTTCCTGCGCGGACCGTTGACCAAGCAGGAGATTAGAGATTTGAGATTAGAGGTTGGAGGCCATGGCCCCCGTAGCGAAGCGGAGCGGGGTTGGAAGTTGGAGGTTGGAGCACAAGCAACGAGGCAAGTATCCGAAATCCCACAGCCGCAATCCGAACTCGCTATTCGTTCTTCATCCTTCATCCGTCAGCCTTCAGCCTTTTCCCCCTATCCTCCGGCAGTATCTCCCGACCTGACGCAGTTCTTCCTGCCGCCGACAGTCGCCGTCGAGTGGGCTACCCGGCAGTGGGAAGCGCGCGAAGGCAAGACCGTTCTGATCGCGGACAAGCAGCTGGTCTACGCGCCGCACTGGCTGGGCGCGGGCAGCGTGCGCATCACCGATCGGCGGCACGGCATCGACTATCGCCAATCCGAAACGCGCCTGCACGAAGCGAAAGCGAAAGCCGCGTTGATCGAATGGGGCAACGCCCGCGCGATCGCCGTCGATCCGGCGGCGCTCCAGTCACCGCCCGCGGCCGATGCGCGCTTCGAGTCCCTGCCGGCGGGCATTGGCAACGTGCGTACGCTCGCCGCGCTGCAGAAGGACTTCGCCGACTATCTGTATCACCACGTCTCGGTCGTCGTGCCCTATCACCCGGTATTGAAGATCGCGGGCCAGCCGGGCGATAAGCCTCGCGAGTTCCGCGCACGCTGCGAGGATACCGCCCGCGCCAAACGTGATGAGGAGATCGGTAGGCTGCGCAAGAGCTACGTTAAACAGATCGCCCGCGTCGAAGACAAGATTGCCAGAGAGCAGCGCGAACTAGCGCGAGATACAGAAGAGCATCACGCGCGCAGGCGTGAAGAGACCTGGGCGCTGGCCGAAACGGCTTGGAACTTCCTGCGCGGCCGCAGGCAGTCGTATGCCGTGGCCTATGCGATGCGGCGGCGCGGCAATACCGGCCGGGCCGAGGGCCAGATCGAAGAGTCGGAAGGAGAGCTGGCCGATCTGGAAGAGGCGCTGGCCGAATTGAACAAATCACTTGAAGAGGAGATTGCCGAAGTCGCCCAGAAGTGGGTCGCCGCACTGGAGCAAGTCGAGGAGATGCGCCTGACGCCGCGCCGCGCGGACGTGAGCGTCGATGCCTTTGGATTGGCGTGGCTGCCGCGCTGGCATGTGACGGTCGACGGGGACGGGCAGCGGCGGCAGATCGAGCTGGAGGCGTATGAGGTTATCGCCGGATGACCCTGGCTGAACAGTGGCCCAAACTGAATGTGAAGC
>JBOGUH010000324.1:0-6778 GCA_050695975.1 Anaerolineae bacterium | reverse complement strand
GTCCTGGCCCGATTCCCAACTGCAGGCGTAGACCAGCCAGCCCTCGGCATCGCGCCGATGCGCCAGCCACCAATTGAGATAGGTATCCAGCCTGGGATACAGCTGCTCGAGCCAGGCGCGATCAGGGTGCAGCGCGGCCAACTGTGCGAGCGCCAGCCACGGATAGCCCCACGACGGCGCCGTGCCGCAGGCTGTGCCGTCGGCAGACACCATGTTGTACGAACCGTCTTCGCGCGAGCAGGGCACGTTTGGCTCGGGCGCGTCGATGAATGTGCCCGACAGCAGGTGCTGTGCCGTGAGCGGATCGGCATACGCGAGCAGCAGCGCATCCATCGCCGTCTCGGCGAGCACCGCCCGCGGCGCTTGAATCTGCATCGCATCCCAGACGCGCCGATAGATGCCGATCGGCGGCTTGACCATCATACGCACCGTCTCCAAATCGTAGACCATGCCGCGTCGCCAGTGGTCGGGCCAGTCGCCTGCCAATCGAGGCGCGGTCTGCCAGAAGCGCGCATCGTCGGCCCGCAAGCGTGCCTCTTCGACCTTGGCCTGTGCGCGAGCGTGAGACCATTCCCCCCGTGCGCGCTCGACGGTCAATTCGCGCGCCATCAATACCTCGAACGTCTGAGGCTCGTCGCCCAGATCGATCTCGAAGCCGAGCGTCGCGCATAGAGCGATCGTTTCGCCGTGCGCGCCAAGCACAGGGATCGATCCGTGAATGCCGGGCGCGGCCCGGTCCTTCCAGACGCGAATATCGGCCGGATCGCTGGACATGCCCCAATCGTGCGGCGAAACCCCGAGGCTGCTCAACACGAACGTTTCGCCGCTCTCGAAGCCCTGAAGGATGAGACGATCGTCGTCGCGCCGGCCGACCAGCCCCGACTCGCCCCACTCACCGGTCGCGCCGATCAGGCGCTGGTATAGCGCGTGCACGCCGATGCGCGTATGACCCTGGCCGCGCACCGTCAGCCGGCAGCGCAAGGTGTTATCGCCGATGGGATGAAAGACGGCGCTCGCTTCAAACCTGCCATAACGAATCTGAAACTCGACGAGATTCTTGGTATGGTAGGGACAGTCGATCGCGTCAAAGTCGCCGATGTCGAGCGCGCCGCCGATCGAGAGTTGGAAGCCGGCGATATACTGCGGCCGGCGTCCGCCGTAGCCGCGGGCATACGCCGGAAAGTGCCAGCGAAAGCCGACGCCTTCGGAGCGCAGCACGCCCAACGGGTTGAGTCGACGGGCGTGGCGCGGCAGGTCGAGATAGCCAAAGGGAGTGTATCGATCAGGAGGAAAGGACACGTGGCACGCTCCAGTGTGTCAGGCGCTGGAGTCGAGGCTCGACTCCTAAAATTCGTCAGACTCCAGTCAGGTGATCAAATCGCTCGGCAGAAAGTCGATGCGGTTGAAATATACTGCCCGAATGACGTCGTCATGAAAGTCGATACGCGTGATAGCGGCGTTGTTCAGGGCGAACTGGTAGCTATGTTCATGAATAAGCTTGAGCCGAATCAGGACATCGCGCAGCCAGCTCCGGACGCGATCCGGCTGATGCCGGGGCAGATGAAACAACGCCGCTAGCAATTGATTATAGAACCCGCCGTGTACGATCACCGCCACACGATCAGCGGTATTGCCGTGCCGCTGCATCAATTCGCGCCAGACGCGCCGCGCGCGAATCGATCGCTGCCACACTCCCTCGTACGGGCGATTCCACCAACCTGCCTCGCCCAAGGTATCGGGCAGCACCAGTTCGGGATAGTCTGTCTCGAAGTAAGTGCGATTCTTGCCCGGGCGTCCGACGCGGCGATGGGTCTGTTCGTCAGCGAGATAGATGCCGCCCGTTTCATGTAGATCGAGCCAGGCAATCAGCGGTAGGCCCACGGCATTGGCGATATACGCGCCGGTCGCCACCGCACGAACCATCAAACTCGAATAGAGATGCGTAAAGTGAAAGCCGGTGATGTTGTGCGGATCGCGCTGGTCGGTGGCTGCATCGGCGCGGCGCAGAAATTCAGCCAGTGTTTCGGCCTGTCTCCGGCCTATTTCCGTCAGTTCGGGATCATCGCTGCGCCCGCTGTTCGATCCGGCATTGTCCCAAAGCGTGTTGTTCTCCGATTGGGCGTGTCGAATGAAATAAAGCTGCATATTATCCCATCCCGCCTGACCGCCCGCCGGCGGTGTGCCTGCTACGCCGCCCCCTGTGGCTGGCCGTCATCCACTTCCCAAGCCACAATAGGATAACTCAGTCGCCGGAGAAAAACAACGACCACCGGAATCGATCTTGGGATAGGTAGTTTGACGGATATTCGAACCTGTGTTATAGTCCCTGCCGTTAGAGAGCAAGTAAATCCGGTTCGTGTACGCCGTCCGGTCTTGTGACCTGGGCGGCATTTGTTTTACTCCACTCCTGACCCGACGTGTCCCCGCGGTCGTTCACCTCGGCAAACTTTGCACCGCACCCAGGAGTTTCATGAGTTTCACCCAATTCGATATCGACCCGCGCCTGCTGAAAAACGTCCAGGCGATGGGCTTCGATCAGCCGACCCCGATCCAGATCGCGACGATTCCCGCCGCGCTGAAGGGGCAGGACATTCTCGGCTCGGCCGAGACGGGCACCGGCAAGACGGCGGCCTACCTGCTGCCCATCTTGCAGAAGTTTCTCACCGTGCCGGGCCGAACCCGATCGCCGCGCGCGCTGATCCTCGCCCCGACGCGCGAGCTCGCGCTTCAGGTGACCGATCACGCCCGGCAGTTGAGCGCGCACACCGACGTGCGCGCCGCGGTGATTTACGGCGGCGTCGGCTACGCCGACCAGGACGGGGCGCTCAAGCGCGGCGTCGACATCGTCATCGCCACGCCCGGCCGGCTGCTCGATCACGTCGAGCGCAAGATGATCGCCTTCAACGCGCTGCAAGTGCTGGTGCTCGACGAAGCCGATCGCATGTTGGATGTCGGCTTCCTACCTGACATCCGGCGCGTCGTGCGGCTGCTGCCGCGCGAGCGGCAGACGATGCTCTTCTCGGCCACCTTGCAGCCGATCCTGCGGCTGGCCGCCGAAGTCACGCGAAACGCCGTCCGCATCGAAGTCGAGAAAGCGCCCGCGCCGCACTTGATCACGCAGACGCTGTTCCCGGTGCCGGAGCATTTGAAGTTTCAACTGCTGGAGAAGCTGCTGCATCATGAGGACATGGACAGCGTGCTGATCTTCACCCGCACCAAGCACCGCGCCGATCGGCTGGTCAAGAACCTGACTCGCGCCAAAGTCCAGGCGCGCGTGATCCACGGCAATCGTTCGCAGGGCCAGCGCGTCGCGGCGCTCGAAGCCTTTCGACGCGGCCATTCGCGCGTGCTGGTCGCCACCGACATCGCCGCGCGCGGCATCGACGTCGAAGGCGTGTCGCACGTGGTGAATTACGACGTGCCGATGCAGCCCGAGGACTACGTGCACCGCATCGGCCGGACGGGCCGCGCGCAGGCCGAAGGCGAGGCGTACACGCTGGTGACGCCCACCGACGAGAAGATGATCTATCGGATCGAGGCGGTGTTGAAGAAGAAGATTCAGCGGCGCAAGATCGACGGCATCGACTACAGCATCCCGGCGCTCGTCAAGCCCGACGCCGAGGCGATTCGGCGCTACGTCGAGGCCAATCGCGGTCGCGGCCCCAAAACGTCACCGGCGCGCACTCGCTAAATAACGTGAATTCGGGATAGGGCCGCATCCTTCGACTACGCGGCGCGCAACGGAGTCGAAGCACGTGCGCGCCGCTCCCCTGAGCGAAGCCGAAGGGTCAGAATGCTTGCGCTGGGTTGAAAATGCTTATCCCGAACTGACGTTAAATAGCAGCCGACGATCGAAGCGGACAAACAACAACGGCTCAGGGCATATGCGCCCTGAGCCGTTGTCTTTTCGATTTCAACCCTTCACGCGACGTACGCCGGTCGAGCTTCCAGCAGCAAGGATTCAACCTCCTTGATCGCCTCTTCGATCGATATGCCATCCGCTGCCGCCCATTCGCGACATAGGTCGATGCGGATCTTCTGAAGTAAGGCCATATCGGCGTCGTTGAGCGGCTTTCGCCGGCCGTGCGCGGTGAGGTCGCGCACCACTTCGCACATGGCCTGAAACGAGCCTTGTTTCAAGCGGTCGGCGATTTCGAGACGACGCTTGTTATGATCTTTCTGCAGAGAGACCGGATCGCTTTTCAACAAGCCTCGGTACCGCCCCAGGTCGCGCTTGGGCGTCAACTGTCGAAGTCCGGCAGTCCGGTGAGTATCCACGGGCACCCACACGGTGCTCTTATCGGCGACGATGACGTAGTACAGGCGTGCCTCGTCTTCCGCCAATCGCCGTTCTTCGAGTCTCACGATATCACCCACCCCGTGAGCAGGATGGACGACACGGTCACCGGCTTTGAATTCCATGCGCTGCTCCTTCGTCAAGCTGACACGCTATCCGAAAACGTGCGCATGCCTCCGCGAACATCCCCAAAGCAGATCAGAGCCATGTCCGCTATGAAGTTTTGGATAGGCGTCTAATATCGGCGCGAGCCGCCGCCCCCGCGTCGAGGTCGGCCACCGCCGCGATTGCCGAACCCGCCGCCGCTGCGCTCTTCACGCGGACGGGCCAGGTTCACCGTCAGATTGCGATCGTTCATCGCGTATGAGTTGAACATGCTGATCGCCTTCTGCGCCTCAGCCTGGTTGCTCATCTCCACGAAAGCGAAGCCTTTGGAGCGGTTGGTGTCACGGTCTTTAATCAGCGCGACCGAGGCGACAGTGCCCGCTTGAGCGAACAAGGTTCGCAGGTCGTCCTCCGTAGTAGAGTACGACAGGTTCCCGACGTACAGTTTTACATCCATTCTTTCGATCTCCTTAGAGCCGGCGCATCGGGCCGGCAATAAAACGCCGCCACCCCATAAGAGGGTCTGGCGGCAGAGGGCACGCGCAAATCCTGTTACACGATTAACTCAATTATACCACACGTCGAGATTTTGCTCCAAACATGCAGCTCCAAGCAAATCCTTATCCCCCTCTAATTTCTCTCTAATGCTCCCCGTTTAGAATTGCAGGTTGCCGTGACCGGCAAACGCTTCACTCGACACGCACTTGCGGCATCGCCCGGCGACGCTCCGAGTGGGTGTCGTTTTGTGCGTGTTCTGCCGACCGCGCGTATAATTCCGGATCGAACATCGATAAGGCGGGGGAGGGGAAATCTATGATCGATGTCGCCCAGCTGACAAAATCCTACGGCGGCGTCCAGGCTCTGCGCGGCGTGAGTTTCCACGTGGCAGCCGGCGAGATCGTCGGCCTGCTCGGCCCGAACGGCGCGGGCAAGACGACGATCATGAAGATTCTGACCGGCTACCTCCAGCCGGACGATGGAGAAGCGACCATCGACGGGCTGGACGTGCTGACGCACACGCGTGAAGTTCAGGCGCGCATCGGCTACCTGCCGGAGAACGCGCCGTTGTATCCCGAGCTGTCGGTTCAATCCTATCTCAAGATGATCGCCGACCTGCGCCAGATCCCGATGGCCGATCAACCGGCCCGGCTGTCCGAAGCCGTCTACGCGACTGGCCTCGCCGATCAGCTGACCCGCCCGATCGGCGAGCTGAGCAAGGGCTATCGGCAGCGGGTCGGCTTGGCCCAGGCCATCCTGCACAAGCCTCCACTGCTGATCCTCGATGAGCCGACCATCGGCCTTGATCCGACGCAGATTGTCGAGATTCGCCGCCTGATCCGTCGCCTGGCTCGTCACAGCACGGTTCTCTTTTCCACGCACATCCTGCCCGAAGTCGAAGCGTTGTGCGACCGTGCCATGATCATCATGAACGGGCGCATCCGCGCCGACGCGCGCCTCTCGGAACTGTCCGCCACTTCGGACGCGATTCTCGTTCTGCAAGACGGTGTAACAGGCATCGAAAGCGTCTTGCAGAAGATAAACGGCGTGCGCGGCGTTGAGCCGATGGCCGCGATGGATGGTCATCCGGCTTATCGTGTGTTGGGCAGCGAGCAAGTCGATCTGTGTCCCGCTGTTTACGAACTGGCCCGTCAAAATGCCTGGCCGCTGCGCGAGCTGCGCCGTGACGTGCGCACGCTGGAAACCGTCTTCAACCAACTGGCGACGACGGCCGCGGATGACGACACAGAAGAATTCAGGACGCAGATGAACGCGGATGAACGCTAATTGTTTCTATTTGAGTTCATCCGCGTAAATTCGCGTCCAAAGAATTGCGTGGACGGTGAAAAAGATGAAACAGATTCTCTCCATCACTCGCAAGGAACTGGATAGCTACTTCAGCTCGCCGATGGCCTTGATCTTTCTGGGCGCATTCCTGGCCGTCACGCTGTTCGCCTTTTTCTGGGTCGATACATTCTTCGCGCGCGGCATCGCCGATGTGCGGCCTCTCTTCCGCGGAATGCCGCTCCTGTTGATCTTCCTCGTCGCCGCGCTGACGATGCGCCAATGGAGCGAGGAGCAGCGTTCCGGCACGCTCGAGACGCTGCTCACGCTTCCGGTGCGTCCGGCCCAGCTGGCGCTGGGCAAGTTCCTGGCCGTCATGACGCTGGTCGGCGTGGCGCTGGCGTTGACGCTGCCACTGCCGCTCAGCGTGTCGAATCTGGGCAACCTGGATTGGGGCCCGGTGGTGGGCGGCTACCTCGCCGCACTGCTGCTCGCCGCCGCCTACGCCGCCATCGGCCTGTTCATCTCGTCGCGCACCGACAACCAGATCGTCGCGCTGATCGCGACGGCCCTGCTGGGCGGACTGTTCTACCT
>JBOGUH010000323.1:0-6485 GCA_050695975.1 Anaerolineae bacterium | reverse complement strand
CTCATGCAGCCCGCCGAGGTGGTGGTGAACACCGTCCTGGATGCGATGGGGGAAGAACTTAAGCAGAAGGGTGTGACGCTGGAACAGTTGATGAAGCGGGGGAGGGAACTACGACGAGAGCTACTGCGCGAGAAATACGGCCTCACGGACCCGGACACTGAATGAAGCGAGTGTTTCTGGACAGTAGTGTGCTCTTTTCGGCGCTGTACTCAAGCCGCGGTTTCTCGCGTGATTTACTCCTTACCGCTGCGCGCGGAGAGATCGTCCTGGTCATGCGTCAGGACGTGGCCGATGAGACTAAGCGCAACTTGGCAGAACACGCTCCCGATACGACACGTGCTCTCTGGGATTACTTCCTCTCAAACCTCGCGGTGGAGTATGTCACCCCCACGAAGCGGGAAGTGCGTGCGGCAGCCAAACGTGTGGTCGCCAAAGATGCACCTATCGTCGCCGCTGCCCGGAAAGCCAACGTGGATTTTCTGGTAACGTTGGATAAGAAGCACCTCTTGGGTAAACCGGAGCTTGCCAAGTACGTCAGGACTGATATTGTCACGCCCAAGGAAGCGGCCGCGCGCCTGACGCGGGTAAACTAAACCTTTGCGACTCAAGCATCTCGAACTTCACGGCTTCAAAACCTTTGCCGGCCGGACGGAATTCGTCTTCCCCACGAGCATCACGGCGATCGTCGGCCCGAATGGCAGCGGCAAGTCCAACCTGGCCGACGCAGTGCGCTGGGTGCTGGGCGAGCAAAGCTTCTCCATCCTGCGCGCCAAGAAAACAGAAGACCTGATCTTCGCCGGCGGCGAGGGCCGCGCGCGATCGGGCATGGCCGAAGTGTATCTCACGCTCGACAACGCCGACGGCTTCTTCCCGATCGAGTTCAGCGAAGTGACGATCGGCCGCCGCGCCTACCGTGACGGCGAGAACGAGTACCTCCTCAACGGCAGCAAAGTCCGCCTGCGCGACATCGGCGAGCTGTTGGCGCAGACCGGCCTGGCCCGGCGCACCTATACGGTGATCGGGCAAGGGCTGATCGATCAAGCGCTCTCGCTGCGCGCCGAAGAACGCCGGGCGCTGTTCGAAGAAGCCGCCGGCATCAGCCTGTATCAGCACAAACGCGAAGACGCGCTGCGCCGCCTGGACGAAACGCAGCGCAACCTCGATCGCGTCAAAGACATCCTGGCCGAGATCGGGCCGCGCGTCCGGCAGCTCGAGCGGCAGGCGCGGCGCGCCGAGGACTACACCCGCTTGTCGGCTGAACTGCACGACATGCAGAGAACGTGGTTCGGCTTCCACTGGGGCCAAACGCAGGACGCGCTGCGCGAAGCCAAAGCCAGCTGCCAGGCGCAAGCCGCGCAGGTCGATCAGCGCCGCGCCGATCTGACCGCCGCCGGCGCGCGATTGGAAACGCTGCGGCGTCGACAGCTCCACCTCCGCGCG
The DNA here is from genome assembly GCA_050695975.1 of Anaerolineae bacterium. Lineage (GTDB taxonomy): Bacteria > Chloroflexota > Anaerolineae > Fen-1058 > Fen-1058 > DASSFZ01. The sequence goes on along the minus strand of JBOGUH010000323.1, from coordinate 5,045 downwards.
CAGCTCGGCGAGTGGCACCGCGAATCGGGCGCACTGCACGCTCAGGCCGAATCGTTACAGCGGGAGCTGGCCGTGCTGTCTGAGCGCGCCCGCTTGCTTCAGCAGCAGGCCGACGACGCCCGCGCCGACGTCGCGCCGCTCGAAACGCAAATCGCGGCGCAGAGAGAGCGTGTCGCCCAGGCCGAAAACGATCTAACCGAGATTCAGCGCCGGATCGAGAATCAGGCGCAGGAAATCGAGGCGGCTCGCCGCGCGCTCGAAGAACGGCAGACGCTGCGGCAGACGATCCTTCAATCGATCACTTCAATGCAGGACGACCTGCGGCGCATCCAAACCGAAATCGCCGATCGGCGCAGCCAGCGCAGGCAGTTGGACGAACGCCGCGCCGCGATCGAAGCCGGCCTCGCCGCGCAGCGACACACCGTCGAATCTCTAGTCGCTGATCTGTCTGCGAAGCGATCCAGTCTCAGCGCGATCGATGCGGAGATCGCGCACATCCACGCGCGCATCGACGAGCGCCGCCGGCGCGGCGTCGAACTGTCGAGACAGCTGGACGCCCTTCGCGCGCAGCAGGCCGAACTCGACAGTGAATCAGCGCAGGCGCTTCGGGCTGAAGCCGAACTCCGCGGCCGATACGATGCGCTGCAGGCCGCGCGCGCCGCGCTGGCCGGATTCGACGGCGGCGCGCGCAGCATCCTGTCTGCGCGGCTGCCCGGCGTGCGCGGCGCGGTCGCCCAACTGATCGACGTGCAGCGCGGCTGGGAGAGCACCATCAAGGCCGCGCTCGGCGCTGACTTGCAAGCCATCCTCGTCGACGATTGGGCCGGCGCGCAGGCTGCCCGCGCCTACCTCGCTGCGCAGTCCCCTGCCGGGGATCTTCAAAAGGCCGACGGCCGTGCGACGCTCATCCCGCTCGACTCGCTTCGCCAGCAGGCCCACGTCTTACCACCCGAGTTTAAGCGCGCAAGCGATCTCGTGATCTGCGATGGTGCGATCCGTCCCGCCATCGACGCGCTGTTGGGGCATATCCTCGTCGTCGACGATCTCGATCGGGCGCGCGAGCTGCTCCCGAGGCTGCCGCCCGGCGTCCACATCGTCACACCGTCCGGGGACGTATTGCGATCGAACGGCGCGGTCGTGCTGGGACGCGCATCAGGATCAGGCGATGGTTCGACTTCGCTCACCACAAGCTTAATAGCGCACGAACGCGAGTGGCGCGAACTACCGGCGACGATTGCAGCCGCCTCCGATCGGGTCGCCGAGATCGAATCGAGACGGGCAGAAGAATCGGCGCGCGAGGATGAGGTGAAGCGCCAACAGGCGGCCCTCGCCGAAGACAGCCAACGGCTGACCGAATCGGCCGGCGAGAAGGCGGCCGCGCGGAGCGAGTTGGCGCGACAGATTGAAGCGACCGAGCGCGAGATCGCCTGGAAGAACGGGATGATCGAGCAAGCCGAAGCGGAATCGCGCAGCCTGGCCGAAAGAGACGCGGCGCTGGCGCACGACATCGAACGCAAAACGCAAGAACAAGGCACACCGCAGCAGGCCGCGGCTGAATTAGAGCAGCAGCTGGCCGGCCTGCCGCTCGAAGAACTGGCGGCGCAGTTGACGGCGCGGCAGACGGCCGCCGGCGTGTCGGAGCCATTGCGGCAGGGGCAGGCCAGCGTTTTGCAATCGCATCGATCCGCGCTCGAGCAGGCGCAGGCGCAGTTGGCCGCGCGCAGCCAGCGCATCGCGTCGATCACGGAAGAGCGGATTCGGATCGAAGCACAGGTCGGCGCGCTGCGCGAACAGGAAGTCGCGCTCGCCGGGCAGCTGGCGGACTACCGGGCTCAGATCGAGCCGGCTGAAGCCGAAGTCCGCGCGCTGGAGAGCGAATATGCCGAGTCCGAGAACGACGAACGCGCGGCGCGCAATCGCTTGCAGGAACTGGAATCGCGCTACAACCTGGCGCTGATGGATGCGGCGCGCAAGGAAGACGAACTCAACCACCTGCGTGTGCGCATCGACGAGGAGCTCGGCCTGGTGCAGCTCGAGCTGGCCGACTTGAGCGGGCCGCAGCCGCTGCCGCTCGCGCCGATCGTCACCGAACTGCCGACCGTCGCCGTCTTGCCCGAGGGCCTGGAGCAGGAGGTGCAGCGCCTCAAGGCGCACATCCGCCGCCTGGGGCCGATCAACCCGGAGGCGCAGGCCGAGTACAAGATGGAACGCGAGCGCTACGAATTCCTCAATACGCAGTCGGCCGATCTGTCCCAGGCGATCGAGCAGCTGCGGCGGGTCATTGCCGAACTCGATCAGCTGATGGAAAAGAGTTTCAGCGAGACGTTCAACGCCATCGCCGAAGAGTTCAAGGCGACGTTCACGACGCTGTTCGGCGGCGGATCGGCTAAACTGGTGCTGACCGATCCGGACAACCTGACCCAGACCGGCATCGACATCATCGCCCGCCCGACGGGCAAGAAGCAGCAGGGGCTGGCGCTGCTGTCCGGCGGCGAGCGATCGCTCACCGCGGCGGCGCTGCTGTTCGCCATCCTGAAAGTCAAACCACCTCCGTTCTGCATTCTCGACGAGACGGACGCCGCGCTGGACGAAGCCAACATTGGCCGCTTCCGCGACATGATCCGCGCGCAGAGCGCACAGGCACAGTTCGTGCTGATCACACACAACCGCGGCACAATCGAAGCCGCTGACACGATCTACGGCATCAGCCTGGAGCGCGATTCGTCGTCGCAAGTCTATTCGCTCAAGCTGGAGGACGACAAAGCCGCCGCTTAGACCCATTAGGAAATAGTTTCCCGATGTCGCTCGCGGCGAGTCCATCCCACGGGGAGGCTTCGCACTGACTCGCCGTATTGTTGCCGAGTCACGGACTCGGCAAGAGCGGGGTAGTCAGACCTTCCAGGTCTTGCGAAGTACCCCCGAAGCGCAGTGGAGTGGGTTAGAGGCCTGGAAGGTCTATTTGAGATGGACTCGTAACCCAACCGTAACACCGTGCTCGCGGCCGGTTTGATATGATGGTGAACGCGTTCTGGTCATCGACGACTCTCGGCAGGCGCGCGAATTCGCCGCCGAGTACGTCTTGAAGCCAAACGGCTTCGAACCAATCGTCGCCCGCGACGGCGCCGAGGGCGTGCGCTTCGCGCTGCAATCTCCCCCCGACCTGATCATCCTCGATTACGAAATGCCCAAGATGAACGGTCTGGACGTGCTGCGCGCGCTCAGGATCAAGGAGATGGCCATCTCGGTCATTCTGTCCACCGCGCACGGATCGGAACAGTTCGCCGTGGAAGTCTTCAGGCTCGGCGTGCGCGACTACGTCACCAAGCCGTACCAGATCCATGACATGCTGGCCGCGATCGAGCGCTCGTTGGCCGAGGCGCGCCTCAAACGCGAACGCGACGACCTGGTCAGCCGCCTGCTTCAAACGAACCGCTCGCTCCAAGCGCGCGTACGCGAACTGAACGCGGTGTACGGCATCGGCAAATCGGTGACGGCGCTGCTCGACCACGAGGGGCTGCTCAAGCGCATCGTCGAAGCGGCGCACTTCGTCACCGGCGCGCAGTCGTGCGCCATCCACCTGATCGACGGCGACTCGGGCCGGCTGCGGGCCGAAGCGGCTCGCGGCGTCCCGGATCGAAACGGGCGGTCGCCGCTGGAGACGATGACGCGGGTCGTCCTGCGCACCGCGCAGCCGGTCGCCTCGTCGACAGGCGTGGTCGTGCCCCTGCTCGTCGGCAGCCGCTTGATCGGCACGCTGGACGTGGCCAACCGGGCCGGCGCAGCTCGCGCGTTCACCGATCACGACAAGCATCTGCTGCAGGCGCTGGCCGACTACGCCGCGATCGCCATCGAGAACGCGCGGCTGTTCCGCGAATTGGAGGCGTCAAAAGAGCGCGAGAAGGCACGCTCGACAAGTTCATGGGCGATGCGATCATGGCCTTCTTCAACACCCCGTTGGGCCAGCCCGACCACATGCTGCGGGCTGCGCGCGCGGCTGTATCGATGCAGCGCGCCATCGCCGAGGAGCACACGCGCCTGCCACAGCGGCGCGCCTGAGCTTCGGCATTGGCATCGCCGGCGGCGATGCCGTCGTCGGCAACATCGGCGCCTGGCGGTCGATGAACTACACCGTGATCGGCGACTGCGTCAACCTGGCCCGCCGCTTGCAGGAAAACGCCAGGGGCGGCCAGATCCTCGTCGACGGCTGGACTTATCAGCGCATACAAGATAAGGTGCTGGTCCGATCGCTCGGCGAGATGCACGTCAAGGGCCGCAGTGGCCGGCTGCCGGTGTTTGAGTTGATCGCGCTCAAGTGAGACGCCCCCAAACACCCACACAACCCAATCAAGTTAGTCCCTGAGTTCCTTCAGTTCCCTGGGAACTCAAGGAACTGAAGTTCCACTTGGATCAAGTTGCCCATCCTCATCCGGTATGGTACACTTTGCCTTTGTACTTCTTCAGCCGGGGGGCACATGCAGCGCTTGATACGCGGGACGATCGCGGCGGTATGGATCGCCGCGATGTTCGTGATGCCGGCCGCCGCCGCGCCGCCGGCGCAGGACAGCCAGGCGAGCATCACCTCGCCAACCGATGGACAGGCCGTCTCCGGCCTGGTCGAGATTTTCGGCACGGCGACGTCGAGCGACTTCTCACGCTACGAACTCGCCTTCGGACCCGATCCCAATCCCGGCGATTCCTGGACAACGTTCGCCAGCGCCAACATCGTGCTGACCAACGCGCAGATCGGCCTGTGGGATGCGAACCTCCCGGCGGGGACTTATGCGCTTCGGCTGCGCGTCTTCCGATCGGATGGCAATGTCGCGGCTGAAGACTTCGTCAACGGGCTGATCGTCGGCCCGCCGCCCACCGAAGCCCCTGCGGCGACGCCGACCGGGGTTCCGCCCGCGCCGACCTTCGAGCCGGAGACGCAAGTGACGGTCCCATCGACCATCGTCATCGAGCAGCCACCCACCGACACACCGGAGCCGCCCGCAGCGGGTGGCGTGGTCGGGGAATCGAGCGGTTCATCACGGGAGGGTGACGGC
>JBOGUH010000322.1:0-1643 GCA_050695975.1 Anaerolineae bacterium | reverse complement strand
GGCTCAATTACGCCCGGCTGCACTAGAGTTCCTCGCAAGGGAACTGCAGGAACTCAGGGGACCCACTTGAACTGCCGCTATCTGTACGTTATTGTCTTCGTCAGCGGGATGGTCACGCTCGCCGTCGAACTGTCTGCCGCGCGGCTGATCGAACCGTATTTCGGAACGAGCAATCTGATCTGGGCCACGCTGATCGGGTTGATCCTGCTGTACCTGAGCGCAGGCTATGCGCTCGGCGGGCGCTGGGCCGATCGATCGCCGCGCGCCGACGTGCTGTACCGCATCATCAGCTGGGCCGCGTTCGCCATCGGCCTCGTCCCGTTCGTCGCCCACCCGATCCTGTCGCTCACCTCGATCGGCTTCGCCGACTTCAACGCCGCGCTATTCATCGGGTCGTTCGCCGCTGCAGTGATCCTGTTCAGCGCGCCGATCACGCTGCTGGGCTGCGTGTCGCCGTTCGCCATTCGCCTGGCAGTGGCGGATATTTCGCGCGCGGGAAACATAGCGGGCCGCATCTACGCCATCTCGACCGTCGGCAGTTTCTTCGGCACGTTTCTGCCCGTGTTGGTTTTGATCCCCAGCATTGGCACACGCAACACGTTCGTGCTGCTGTCGCTGGTGTTGATGGCAGTCGGATTGATCGGCCTGGGCCGGCGCGCGGCGCGCTTCGCGTGGATGCCGCTGGTGATCGTCGGGCTGAGCGCATTCGTGCAGCCGGCCATCAAATCGACTGCCGACACGATCTACCAAACCGAATCCGCGTACAACTACATTCAGGTCCTGCAGCGCGGCGACACGCGCTACCTGCTGCTCAACGAAGGCCAGGGCAGGCATTCGGAATACAACCCGAACCGCATTGACACGAGCGGCGCGTGGGACTTCTTCACGCTCGCGCCGTACTTCAACCTGCCGCCGACAGCCGATCGATTGCAGCGCGCCGCGATCGTCGGGCTGGCGGCCGGGACGATCCCGCGCCAGTACACGGCCGCTTTTGGCAGCGTCGCGATCGACGGCATCGAGATCGATCCGCGAATCGTCCAAACGGGCCGCGACTACTTTGGCATGAACTTGCCGAACTTAAACGTCCTCGTCGCCGACGGGCGATTCGGGTTGAAGCGATCGGCGTATCGCTACGACGTGGTCGGCATCGACGCGTATCGCCTGCCGTACATCCCGTGGCATCTGACGACCGTCGAGTTCTTTCAGCAAGTTCGCGACCACCTGCGCGACGACGGCGTGGTGGCGATCAACGTCGGCCACGCCGGCAGCGACTACCGGCTGGTCGAGGCGCTGGCGGCGACGTTGGCGCAGATCTTCCCGTCGGTGCACATCGCCGACGTGCCGAACACGTTCAACACGATCGTGTACGCCACCGCTCAGCTGACGTCGCCAGACAACCTGCGCGCCAACCTCGACGCGATGACGCATCCGATGGTGCGCGGCGCGGCCGAACGCGCGCTGCTCAGCCTGCGTGCGCCGTCGCCGGGCGGCATGGTCTTCACCGACGATCACGCGCCGGTCGAGCAGCTGACGAACTCGATTGTGGTCAATTACCTGTTGGGGCTTGCAAGTGGAGAAATTACATTACCCTGACCGAGTGACAAGGTGAGGGGGTGACAAGGTGACACGTTCATCCTGTCACC
>JBOGUH010000321.1:0-1531 GCA_050695975.1 Anaerolineae bacterium | reverse complement strand
GTCACATCCTTCAGTCCGATCGGCGACGCGTAGCCCGGCGCTGCGCCGGTCGCGCGAATCTCGTCATCGGTCGCCGGGCGCAGCCAATCGGCTTTGACCGCGATGCTGAGTTTCGTCTCATTCACTTCCATGTCGCCGCCAATCACGGCGAAGATAAATTCCTCGCGCGTTCGCCCATCTTCTTCATGTCCGGCGATCATGAACACGGCTTTGGCCGTCCTGCTCTTCGGCACACCGAGCAGCATCGCGAGCGCCTCTATCGTCTTCGTCTCCGGCGTAGCGACCTTCTCGATCGGTTTGAGCGCTTCGGGCGCAGCCGCGGGCTTGGCAAACCTGGCGATCTGTCGATTGGCCGCGTAGCCGCAGTTGCGACACAGCACCAGCGTGTCTTCGCCGATCGGCGTCAGATACATGAACTCGTGCGCCAGGCTGCCGCCCATCATGCCCACGTCCGCCCCGACGGCGATTGCCGGCACGCCGCAGCGATTGAAGATGTTGAAGTAGGCCTGATAATGAGCGCGGTATTGCGCGTCAAGCCCGGCCTCGTCCAGGTCGAGGCTGTACGAGTCTTTCATCGTAAACTCGCGCACGCGGATCAGTCCGGCGCGCGGGCGCAGGTCGTCGCGGAACTTGGTCTGGATGTGATACACCAGCTGCGGCAGTTGGCGATGCGACTTGATCTCTGTCCGGCACAGCTCGGCGACGACCTCTTCGTGCGTCATCGCCAGCACCATGTCGCGCTCCTTGCGATCTTTGAAGCGGGCCATCTCTGCGTCGATCGAGTACCAGCGCCCGGCTGCTTTCCACACTTCGGCCGGATGCACGACCGGCATCGTCAATTCCTGCCCGCCGATCGCGTTGATCTCTTCGCGCATGATGTTCTCGATCTTGGTCAGCGACCGCCGGGCCAGCGGCAGATACGAGAACAAGCCCTGACCCAACTGGCGGATGAATCCGGCGCGCAGCAGCAATTGATGGCTGGTCGCTTCGACGCCGGCCGGGGCTTCGCGTAAGGTGGAGCCGAAGTGATGAGAAAGTTTCAAACTGATGTCTCCTTATCGATGGCATCAGGGCTTTTGCCGATAGGCCATATTACTGCCTCTAGGTGACATTCGCTGCATCCACATCCCAGAAAGTAAAACGTGAAGCGTAAATCAAGTTTCACACTTCACGTATCGGTTCATGTGTCTTCAATTCACGCTGATCAGAGTCGTTCCCATTCATCTCGTTCAATGCCAGCTTGCCGCAAAATCCTGGCGAGAAGGTCTCGACCGATATCGCCTTGATGCGGGTTCGGGATGGCTAGCTTGACCGGGCCGAACGACGGCATTACGCAGTCTCCGGCGCCATGGCTAGATCGATGCCGTCAACAACCGGCAAAGAGTGACCGAGCCGCAGACCCAGTACAATCCATCCCTCTAGGACGTCCTGCAACTCTTCACGGCAGTCGTTGAGCGTCTTGGCGTTAGCATACACGCCCTGAAAGCCGGGAATTTCCCCATAGAACGTGCCATCTGACAGAATCTCATAC
>JBOGUH010000320.1:0-8856 GCA_050695975.1 Anaerolineae bacterium | reverse complement strand
GCATATACACGCGCTTTGCTCGAGTCAATTCCTGCTGAACTTACGACGCCATGATCGATCACACCTCCCAATCCGTCCTCGTCATCGGAGCGGCCGGGCTGGACATCAAGGGCCGCGCGTCCGGACCGATGTTGTCCGGCACATCGAACGCCGGCCGCGTACGGCGCAGCCTGGGTGGCGTGGCGCGCAACGTGGCCGAGAACCTGGCCCGATTGGATGTCGACGTGAAGCTGCTCACCGCCGTCGGCGACGATGCGGCCGGCCGGCAGATTATGGAACAGGCAGCCGATTGCGGCGTGGACACTTCGCCCTCGATCGTCGTCGAGGGCGGCCGAACCGGCGCGTACCTGGCCGTGCTCGACGACAGCGGCAATCTGTCGGTTGCCATCGACGACATGAGCGTCGTCGAGTCGATCACGCCGCGCTACCTGAATGACCGGCGCCGATTGTTCGCCGAAGCGTCGATGTTGGTCATCGACGCAAACCTCACGCCCGACGCGCTCGGCACGATCTTCAACCTGGCCGCCAAGCACAACCTGCCGGTGTGCGCCGATCCCACCTCGACCGCGCTGGCCGATCGACTCTGCCCGTACCTGCGCCAACTCCATCTCGTCGCGCCGAACGTCGCCGAGGCGGCCGTGCTCAGCGGTCAACCCGCCGCGCACACGCAGGATGAAGCGTTGGATGTGGCGCGTGCGCTGGTGTCGCTCGGCGTGCGCTTTGTCATCTTGACGCTGGCCGACCAGGGGTCGGTTTACGCCACGTCGGAGGAAAGCGGGTTGGTGCCGGCTATGCACGTCGAGATCGTCGATCCGAGTGGCGCGGGCGACGCACTGACTGCCGCGACGATCTTCGCCGCGCTGAACGACATCCCCACCGACGAAGCGGTGCGGCTGGGCATCGCCGCCGCCACGTTGACGCTGCAATCCAAAGAGTCGGTTCACCCCGAGCTCAGCCTCGAAAAACTCTACGCGCAGCTGGCTGCGTGATGATCCACGAAGGGCACGAAGAATCACGAAGTATTTCTTAAAACTGCTTGGTGTCCTTCGTGTTCTTCGTGGATAAGGATCCTATGGACACTTCCCTTCACGTTCTGCCCGAAGTGCAGAGCGCGCTCGACGCAGGTCGCCCGGTCGTCGCGCTGGAATCGACGCTTATCACGCACGGCCTGCCCAGGCCGATCAATCTCGAAGTCGCGCGGAAACTCGAAACGATCGTCCGCGAGGCCGGCGCGATACCCGCCACGATCGCGATCATCGGCGGGAGCATCTATGTAGGGCTTGATTCGGGATCGCTCGAATACCTGGCACAGGCTCCGGGCGTGCGCAAAGTCAGCCGGCGCGATCTACCGATCGTCGTGGCGCACAAAGGCGACGGCGCGACGACGGTCGCCGCGACGATGTGGATCGCGGCGCGGGCGGGCATTCGCGTGTTCGCCACCGGCGGCATCGGCGGAGTGCATCGCGGCCAGCCGTTCGATGTATCCGCCGATCTGCCCGAGCTGGCCCGCACGCCGGTCGCCGTGGTGTGCGCCGGTGCCAAAGCGATCCTCGATCTGCCGCTCACGCTCGAATGGCTGGAGACACATGGCGTGCCGGTGATCGGCTATCAGTGCGACGAGTTTCCGGCCTTCTACTCGCGCCGCAGCGGCCTGCCGGTGGACGCGCGGGCAGATACGCCTGAAGAGGCGGCGGCGATTATTCAAGCCAAGTGGAGCCTGGCGATGGAGGGTGGTGCGCTTGTGACTGTCCCGATTCCCACGGAGTGGGAGTTGGATGCGGCGACCGGCGAAGTGGCGATCCAAACTGCGCTTGTTGAAGCGGAGCAAAAAGGCATTCGCGGCAAGGCGCTCACGCCGTTCTTGCTTGAGCGAGTCAGTCAACTGACCGGCGGCCAGAGTCAACGCGCCAACATCGCGCTTTTGGAGAACAACGCCAGGGTCGCGGCTGAGCTGGCGAAGTGTTTATGACCCTCCCGGCAGGTCTCAATTGTTACGGCGTAGGTGTGGACAGCGCGCCGGCTAGCGCGTACTGCACTTCGAAGGCGAAGGTTGTGCCGAGGTAGGCGCGCAGCAGGTAGGCGCCGGGGCTGCCGTCGAGCGAGCAGAACGCCCGCGACGTCTGCCGGTTCACGCCGTCTTCCCACAGCCCGACAAACTGATCGACGAGCGTACCCTCGCGGTAGCAGAAGATGCCCCACGGCGCGCCGTTGTTGACACCCTCGGCCCGGAAGAACACGTAGACGCGCGAGGCGCCGGTGGGGAACTGGAGGCCCGGATCGAGCGGGTTCCGATTCGCGTCGATCCGCGAGGCCAGCGTGAGGAACTCGAACTTCGCCGCCGGGTCGGGTTCGATTGCGCCGGGGATCGGCGTGAGCAGGGCGGCCGGGAGATCCGGCGCGAGGGTCGCCGTCGGCGTCAAAGTAGCGGTTGCGGTCAGGCTGGGCGCGGGTGTGCGCGTTGGCGTGGATGGTCGGGTCGGAAGCGGGCCGAGTGTGGGTACGTCAGCGCTGGTGGTCGCCGTCGGGGTCGACCTGACAGCAGGCGCGGACTGTGCCTGCGAGGCGAACGCGGCAAGCCCGATCGTCACGGCCAGGCCCAGAGCGGAAACGATTGCCCAGCGTCTGGCGTCGCGGGCGGCTTCTTCACGTAGAATGTAGTACGGCGCGCGGCGTGATTGGTTGAAGTAGCGTATCGTGTTACGAAGCGCCAGCAGCACAAAAGCGAGTCCAACCAGCAGCAGAACGGTGGCGTATTGGCTGAGGAAGGTCTGCATGCGGGCGGTGGCGTTCCTTATCTGATGGGGTCAGCGCGCTTCTTCCAACGAATGCCTACAAAGCGCGCGATCCCCGCATACGAGCGTCCCCGGTATCGATCACCGGGGATTGGCAGGAGTCGCATCATACAACAACTATACGGTATCTGTCGAGGGAGCGGCTGTTAGTATACCACAAACCGCATCCGCGAAGTCGCCAAAGCACATTCGCAGGTCAAACTGGTGATTGTACGCATCTCGCTCCCGCGCCGTCCTGTGCGAAGCCCACTCTGCGAAGCGCCCTTTAGGGTTGTGCGGCGCGGGAGGCGCCGCCGGGGACGGCGGCTTGAGCATTTGTGGGTAATCACCAGAGGTCAAACACTCGCAGCGCGAATCCGGCTGTGGTATAATTTCAGCCGATGGTGTTTGCGTCCGGGTGGATGGGGAGGAATCGAAGATGATCGAAGTCACAATTGACAGCATTCGGGTCAGTTTGATGACGCAGCAGCGCGTGGTGATCTTGAAAGACATCGAGGGCGATCGCTACCTGCCGATCTGGATCGGTCCGTGCGAGGCGGAGTCGATCACTATCGAACTGCAGGGCGTGGCGGTGGCCCGCCCGCTGACCCACGATTTGCTCAAGACGATCATCAATGAGCTGGGTGGCAAGGTGCGCCACGTCGTCGTCAACGATCTGCGCACCGATACGTTTTACGCGCGCATCGCGCTCAACCTGAACGGCCGCCAGATGGAGATCGACTCGCGGCCCAGCGACGCGATCGCGCTGGCCGTGCGGCTCAAAGTGCCCATCTACGTCTCCGAAGCGGTGACCGATACAGCCTGGATCGTGCCCGAAGAGGACTTAGACGCCGAAGGCGCCGACAGCGCCGTGACCGACCAGAAGCTGTCGCAGTCCCCGTTCGGGGACCTGATTGACAAGCTCGACCTGGACGATCTAGGCCCCGAAGATAATTGACCTGTCTATCCGTCTTGCGTGTTCCGTGGGCTAATGCAGGCTAACGGAATACGCAACACGCATTACGCTCGTAGCGCCCATACACTCCTCTCACCTGCCTCGCGCGGTAAGAAATGACCACTACGCCTCTCGATCGCATGGCGCCGCATTCTGTCGAAGCCGAGGAAGCCGTCCTCGGCTCTTTGCTCATCGACCCCGAAACGATCTTCCGCGTCAGCTCGTTTCTGCGCGCCGATGATTTCTACATCGTCAAGAACCGCTGGGTGTACGACGTCTGCCTGGCGCTGCACGAGCGCCGCGAGCCGATCGACTTCGTCACCGTCACGGAGGAGCTGGAAAAACGTGGCCAGCTGGCCGAGATCGGCGGGCCGGCGTTCGTCTCGCATCTCGTCAACGTAGTGCCGACGGCGATCCACGCCGAGGGCTACGGCCGGATCGTGGAGCGGGCCGCCGTGCGGCGCAGACTGCTGCAGGCCGCCAGCGACGTCGCCCAGTACGCGTACGAAGAAACGGCCGACATCGACGAGACGATCGACAAGTCCGAGCAGGCGCTGTTCGCGGTCAGCCAGCGCCGGCAGAGCCGCGACCTGCAGTCGATCAGCGACGTGATGCGATCGTACTACGAGCGCATCGAATATTTGTACGAGCATCGCGGCGAGCCGCTGGGTATCCCGACCGGCTTCATCGATCTCGACAAATTGCTGGGCGGCCTGCAGCGATCCGATCTGGTCATCGTCGCGGCGCGGCCGGGCGTTGGCAAGAGCAGCCTGATGCTGAGCATGGCGCTCAACGCGGCGCGCAAGTTCCACCAGCGCGTGGCGATCTTCACACTGGAAATGTCGAACGAGCAGCTGGTGCAGCGCATGCTCAGCGCCGAGACCGGCATCGACAGCCAGCGCCTGCGGCTGGGCGAACTGCGCGAAGAGGAGTGGCCGCGGTTCGTGCAGGCGTCTTCGGCGTTGAGCGACGCGCTGATCTACCTGGACGACACGCCGAGCATCTCCGCCCTGCAGCTGCGCACCAAGGCGCGCCGCCTGCACGCCGAGCACGGCCTCGACTTGATCCTGGTCGATTACTTGCAATTGATGACCGGCGACGCGCGCTCCGAGAACCGCGTGCAGGAGATTTCATACCTGTCGCGCGCGCTCAAAGGATTGGCCCGCGAGTTGAACGTGCCGCTGCTGGCCGCCTCGCAGTTGAGCCGCTCCGTCGAGCAGCGCGGCGACAAGCGGCCGGTGCTGAGCGACCTGAGAGAAAGTGGATCTATTGAGCAGGATGCCGACGTCGTGATGTTCATCTACCGTGACGACGTATACGACCCGCACAGCGAGCGCAAGAACGTGGCGGAGATCATCGTCTCCAAACATCGCAACGGGCCGACCGGGACGATCGAGTTGTACTTCCGCAATCAGCTGGCGCAGTTCGTCAACGCGGCGCGGCGGGAGATTTCGTTGTGAGTTAGAGTTGGGAGTTAGAGTTAGAATGGAGTATGGGAGTGAAGGTGTTCAGCGGGTTTCCCGCCGGCAAAGTGCGCAGCATTTCCCTGCCCGAACCGTTCTTCGACGATCTGCTGCCGCTGATCGACGATCTGGTCGAGCTGAAGGTGACGCTGGCCTGCCTTAGAATCCTGGCCACCAAGAGCGGGGCTGTGCGCTGGGTAACGTGGTCAGAACTGGCCACTGATCGCGATCTGCTCAGGGGGCTAGACGAAGCTGGAATGTCGGCTTTAGAACATGGGCTGGCTCGCGCCGTCGCTCGAGAGACGCTGCTGAGGACTCAAGATAGCCGATCAGGAGAGTGGCTATACTTTCCCAATACCGAACGTGGGCGCGCCGCCGTGGCAGCAATCGGACGTGGCGCGACCATCACAACAATCGAATTGACGGCTGGGCAACCGAACATCTTCCGATTGTACGAGCAGACGATCGGCACACTGACACCACTGATCGCTGACGAGCTGCGCGAGGCGGAGAAGGATTATCCGGTGGCCTGGATAGAAGATGCCTTCCGCGAGGCGGCGCGGCAAAACGCGCGATCGTGGGCCTACGTGAAGAAGGTACTCGAAACACGGGAACGTCGAGGCAAACGTGGTGAAACAGATAGACGAGATGTTGGCCGCGAGTGGCAAGAGTTCATTGAGCGACGTCAACGCCGAGAAGAAGATGACCTCGAGTTCTGACGCGGCGCAGCCTTGCCCGATCTGCGGTGGGACGCAGTGGATCAGCCTGGATGTGCCGGTCGGCCATCCCGACTTCGGCAAGCTGTTCCCGTGTTCCTGCCAGCAGACGGATCGCGATCGCGCCAGAGCTGCCGCGCTGCGCGCGTCACGCGACCTGGTTCACCTGACGCACCTGACCTTCGAAACATTCCGGCCGGAAGGGCGTGCGCTGAATGTTGATCAGCAGCGCTCGCTAGAAGTTGCCTACGAATCGGCGCGAGAGTATGCTAACGAGCCGCGTGGCTGGTTGTTGATCTTGGGCGGCTACGGCGTGGGCAAGACGCACCTGGCCGCGGCGATCGCGAACGCTTGCTTGGGTCGTGGCCTGCCGGTGATGTTCCTCAGCGCGCCCGACCTGCTCGACTATCTGCGCGCCGCGTTCAGCCCGACCGTCGAAGAGACCTACGACCGCCGCTTCGAGGATCTGCTCGACACGCCGCTGTTGATCCTGGACGACCTCGGCACTCAGAATGCGACGGCCTGGGCCGAGGAGAAACTCTTCCAAATCCTCAATCATCGCCACATCGCCCGGCTGCCGACGGTGATCACGACCAACCTGGCGCTTGACGATCTCGATCCGCGCCTGGGTTCGCGTTTGGCCGATATGGATTTGGTGCGCAAGCTGCCTATCAACGCGCCGGACTATCGCCGCAGCGACTTCGAGCAGGGACAAAGTTCGTTGAGCAGTTTGATCCACCACCACGACCAGACCTTCGGCACATTCGACTTGCGTCGAACCGGACTAAGTGCCGACGAACTCCGTAGTCTCGGGGATGCCGTTGCTATGGCGCGCGAATATGCTGAGAATCCGCGGAATTGGCTGGTCTTCTTCGGGAACCCTGGTTGTGGCAAAACGCATCTCGCCGCAGCTATAGCTAACCGGTGCGTCGAGCAGGGCTACCCGGCACTGTTCGTCGTCGTGCCCGATCTGCTCGATCATCTGCGCGCCACGTTCAGCCCGGAGAGCAAGGTGTCATACGATCAGCGCTTCGAAGAAGTCCGTACGTCGCCGCTACTGATCCTGGACGACCTCGGCACCGAATCGGCCACGCCGTGGGCACGTGAAAAGCTGTACCAGATCGTTAACTACCGTTATGCGGCGCGGTTGCCGACCGTGATCACGACGGCCCTGAAGACTGACGAGTTCGATCCGCGCATCGGCAGCCGCATTCTAGACGAGGCGCACTGCACTTTGATCTCGATCAATGCGCCGAGCTATCGCGGCGGGCGGGCCTTAGAGAAAACGGCTCGACCGACCGGCCGATCATCGGCGAAGAAAAGAAGCTAACCCCAAAATGGGGTACGGTCGGGAGACCGTACCCCTGCGCGTTGAATGCGCGAGACCTTCGTTCTCGTGTTTGGCGCGGTCGGAGACCCTTCGGTCGCGGACTTCGCAGGGCAGGCTGCGCCGAACGGACACGCTTAGAGCCTGTTTGAAAATGCTCTCGAACCGCGTCCGCGCGGTTGGTCACGCCCGCGAGGCCTGCCCTGAGCGTAGCCGAAGGGACGCGGGCTACGAGCAATTTTCAAATGCGCTCTTAAAACGATCGCCAGCCCGATTCGGCCCAGACGGTGACCTCCGGCATGCCGTCGAACAGCTTCGCGAACTCCGCCGCGACGTTCGGGTCACTCATGAACTTCTGCAGACCCTCCAGGCTCTCCCAGGTGTCGATCGCCTGAAACTCCTTATGGTTCTGCGGGTTCAAGAAAGCCTGATGCCCGATGGCGCCGATCGGCCGGCTCATCGGCGACAACTTGTCCACAGCTGCATCGTGGGCCAGCTGCGCCTGCTTCTCATCCGAGTCCTTGAGCTTGCCGCGCACGACAGTGATGTACTTCATGGTAACCCCCTGAACGATTGGATTCAGCCTATATGACGGAAGCGAAGGCGGAAACTGTGCGCTGCCCGTTCAAGAATTCGGCGTGTATTGACCGCACAGTTGTTCCCGTTTTGACCGTCATATTGCTGGTCGCTGTTAAGTATCAGGAGACACGTTATGTCCGAAGTTGCCACCCGAATCGCCGCTGCGCGCGCCGGCGATCAGCACGAGTTCAGCAGCCTGACCGAACCCTATCGGCGCGAGCTGCAGGTGCACTGCTACCGAATTCTCGGCTCGCTGCAAGATGCCGAAGACCTGGTGCAGGAGACGCTGCTGCGCGCGTGGCGGCGGATCGACACTTACGAAGGCCGCGCCTCGCTGCGTGCCTGGTTGTACAAGATCGCTACCAACGCCTGTCTTGACGCGCTCGACAAGTATCCCCGCCGCGCACTGCCGGCCACGACGCACCCCATCTCGGATCCGAGCCAGCCGCCCGCGCCGCCTGCCGGCGAGGCCGGCCACGTGTGGCTCGAGCCGTTGCCCGACGACTTGCTCGCTGAATCGGCCACTGGCCCAGAGGCGCGCTATGCGATGCATGAAAGCGTGACACTGGCCTTCCTCGCCGCGCTGCAGGTCATCCCGCCGCGCCAGCGCGTTGTGTTGATCTTGCGTGATGTGCTGGACTGGCGCGCCAGCGAAGTCGCCGAGCTGCTCGATCTGACCGTGTCGGCGGTGAACAGCGCGCTGCATCGCGCCCGCACGACGCTGGCCCGACACTATCACACGGGCGGCCGCGACGCTATGAAGATGCTGCGCTCCGAGGATAGCCTGCGCGCGCTGCTCGATCGATACGTGCACGCCTGGGAGTCAGCCGACGTGGATGGGCTGACAGCGCTGCTGAAAGAAGACGCGACGCTGAACATGCCGCCGTCACCCTCGTGGTATCGTGGGCGAACCGCCATTCAAGCATTTTTCGCGTCCTACCTCTTTAGCGGCGACGCGCGCGGTCGGTGGCGGCTGCAAGCGACGCGCGCCAATGCGCAACCTGCCTTCGCGTTGTATCAACTCGACGAAACCGGCGGTGTATAC
>JBOGUH010000319.1:0-3174 GCA_050695975.1 Anaerolineae bacterium | reverse complement strand
GACCTGGTGTCGCTCGTGCGGCGCGCGGTACAGATGGACGACGAGCTGATCCCGTATCCCGATCGGGTGCGGGCGCGCTACGAAGAATGGCTGGCCGCGCAGGCAGCCGCCGGGCGGACGTTCAGCGCCGAGCAGCGCTGGTGGCTGGATAAGATCGTCGAGACGATCGGCGTCAACCTGAGCGTGGCACAAGACGATTTGAACGTGGGCGAGTTCTTCGGCAAGGGCGGGCTGATCAAGGCACGGCGACTGTTCGGCGTGGAGTTGCCTGCGCTGTTGAACGAGCTGAATAGGGTGTTGGTGTGAGCTCACGCAACCCCGCACACAGCGGGCGGGGCAGGCGACGCCAAGACGCAAAGTGTTGACACACCGATTTCCCTGGGGACGTTTTTTGGCTCCGAAAGTGGAACCCACTTTAGTGTTGGCAAGTATCCCGCTATCGACCTGGGCGATGCGAGTTCATTTTGCACCTTGACCGTGCCGGAATACTTGCCAATCCGTGTAATCCGTGGGAAATCCGTGTGGCAGGTCTCCGTGCTCGAAATGGATTTGTAATAGGCTTGTAAGTGTGTGCTTGTGGTCAGCGTGATACGATGGAAACACTTGAGATGCGTCCGGTTGCCTCTCACACTGCATAGGGTATAATCGTCCTGCTTATGATAGACCGGACGATTTCACCTCACCCACGAGAAGAAGAAGCCGCGCTCGATCGGGCGCTGCGCCCAATCCGGCTGGTTGATTTTCCCGGACAGGATCGTCTCAAGCAAAACCTGTCGATCTTGATCGAAGCGGCTAAGGCGCGCGGCGAGGCGCTCGATCACGTGCTGTTCTACGGCCCGCCCGGCCTGGGCAAAATGACCCTGGCCCACATCCTGGCCAAAGAAATGGGTGTGAACGTGCGCATCACCTCCGGCCCGGCCATCGAGCGGGCAGGCGATCTGGTTGCGGTCTTGACCAATCTCAGAGTCGGCGACGTGCTGTTCATCGACGAGATTCATCGCCTGGGCCGCGCCATCGAAGAAGTGCTCTATCCGGCGATGGAGGATTTTGCAGTGGATATTATCCTCGGCAAGGGACCGGCGGCGCGCAACATCCGCTTGAAACTGCCGCGCTTTACCGTCGTCGGCGCGACCACGCGGCTGGCGCTGATGACCGCGCCGCTGCGGACGCGCTTCGGCGCAGTCCACCGGCTGGATTTTTACGAGCAGCCGGTGATGGAAGTGATCATCCGCCGCGCGGCGAATGTGCTCGGCTTGCAAGCGGACGACGCCGGCGTGGCTGAGATTGCGCGGCGCAGCCGGGGCACCCCGCGCGTCGGCCTGCGCCTGCTGCGCCGCGTGCGCGATTTCGCCCAGGTGCGTGGCGACGGCGTCGTCACCGGCGCCCTGGCCGCCGATGCGCTCGCGCTGCTCGACGTCGATGCGCTGGGCATGGACGATCTCGATCGCCGCGTGCTGCGTACGATCATCGACAAGTTCGGCGGCGGGCCGGTCGGCCTGGAAACGATCGCCGCCTCGATCAGCGAAGAAGCGGACACGATCATGGACGTCGTCGAACCGTATCTCCTGCAACTGGGATTTCTCGATCGGACGTCGCGCGGCCGCACGGCCACCCGGCGCGCATACGAACATCTCGGTCTGCCCTATCCTGAAAAGCCTGAACAGGCCAGCTTCCTCTAGGACGCCGCATGGCCGACCTCACCGGTCAACGTCTCGGACAATACCTGATCCTCGAACGGATTAGCAAAGGCGCCACGTCCACCGTGTACAAAGCGTACCAGGAAAAGCTGGAACGCTACGTCGCCGTGAAAGTCCTCTCCCCTCATTTTATCGACGAGGAAGGCTTCCTGGAGCGCTTCAAGCAGGAAGCCCGCGCCGTGGCGCAGCTCGACCACCCTAACATTCTCCCCGTCTACGATTTCGATCAGGTCGGCGACACCGTCTACATCGTGATGAAGTACGTCGATACCGGCACGCTCAAAGAGTTGGTGGGCGGCCCGCTCGATCTGCGCATCACGCTCGAGATCTTCACGCAGGTCGGCCTGGCATTGGGCTATGCGCACCGGCAGGGTGTCATCCATCGCGACGTGAAGCCGGGGAACGTCTTGCTGGGCGAAGGGAACTGGGCGCTGCTGACCGACTTCGGTCTGGCCAAGATGCGCGCCGGCGATCGCAAGTTGACCAAGAGCGGCATCGGCATGGGCACCCCGGATTACATGGCGCCCGAGCAGGCGCAGGGGCTGCCGGTGGATGGCCGTGTCGATCTCTATTCGCTCGGCTGCGTGCTGCACGAGATGCTCACCGGCAAAGTGCCGTTTGAAGCCGACAGCGGCATGGCGGTGGTCATCAAGCATATCACCGAGCCGCCGCGCCCGCCGCGCGAGATCAATCCTAAACTTCCGCTGGCGGTCGAGCAAGTCATCCTGCGCTCGCTGGAGAAGGACCCCCACAAGCGTTATCAGACGGCCGAGGCGATGGTGGCCGATTTAGCGCGCGCGGTCGGCCGGCCGGATCAGTTGATGCTGCCCGAGGCGCTGTCGGCGCATCCGCAGGGGGCCTCCCGCTCGATCGCGCCGACGGCAACCCAGACAACTCTCCCGGCCGGCCCGACGCGCTCCGACCGTACACGCGAGTGGTTGCGCGACAAGCGCCCGCTGGTCGCCGCCGGCGCGCGCGGCGCCGGCAATTGGTTCGCTGTCAAACTCCAGCGGATCGCACAGGCGATCCGCCTCGACTTTGAGCGATTCGCGCGGTGGGTTCGCCGGATGATGATCGCGTTGTGGACCGCGTTGCAGCGTGGATTCAATCGAGCGCGCCTAGCCATCGTCGGGCTAAGCTCCTCGATCAGGGCCGCCGCCGCGCCGACCACCCAGCCGCCCCCGGCCCGCTCACCTACCAAGACCGCAAAATCGAAATCGACTGCGTCCAATACGTCAGCGCTTGGCTCCCGCGCGCAGGAACCTCTTACCGCACAGAGCACGGTGCGCCTGGTCGTTGTTCGCGTGCAGGCCTCGCTCGATGCGGTGCGCCGGCGCGCGATGCGCCGCCGGCTCGCCCTAGCTGGCGTCGTTCTTCTGCTGATCGGTCTCCTGGCTGCGCTTGCGCTCCGTCCCAGCAACAGCCAGGCGCGGGTTGAGGCGACTTCGACGTCGATCGCGGCCATCGATCCGACGCC
>JBOGUH010000318.1:0-6827 GCA_050695975.1 Anaerolineae bacterium | reverse complement strand
TGGTATGATGTAGACTCGCCGCGACCACAGACGCTGCGCAACATCGCTACCTCGCTGGCGATTGAGGCGGCTGAAGTGCTGGAGCATTTCCAGTGGGGAGAGGACGGCATGGATCCGTCCGAACTGAGCGGAGAGCTTGCGGATGTGCTGCTATACCTGCTCCAACTGGCGTCGATCAGCGGCATCGACCTGGAGCAAGCGGTGCTCGACAAGCTGAAGGTGAATTATGGCCGATCTTGGGAGGGCAGGGGCTGAACGATGGCCGAACCTGGAAACAACTCCACACCCTGGCAAGTACTGGGCAAGTATCACCCCTCGAACGGTTCGAGCAATCAGGTCTTTCACGTCGCCGTCGCGCGCGGACTGGTCCGACAGTCCGATCCGCTGGACGTGAACGAGACGCTCGGCTTGCAGTGGTTCACGCCGGATGAAGTGCGCAGCCTGATCGTGCGCAACGTAATCCTCGATGGTCTGTCGCTTACGGCGCTGTGTTGGGGGCTGATCGCCGGAGCGATCGGATGAAGATACTCGCCGTCAGCGATCAGGTCGTGGACAGCCTGTACACCGTGAGCGTCAAGGATCGCTTCGGCGATGTCGACCTGATCGTGGGCTGCGGCGATTTGCCGTATTACTACCTGGAGTTTCTGGTGACGGTGCTCAACCAGCCCTTGTATTTCGTGTACGGCAATCATGACAAGTCATTCGAATACACCGCCAGCGGCACGCGACGGATCACTCCGGCTGGCTGCGTGCCGCTTGGCGGCCGCGCGATCGTATTCAACGGGTTGATCCTGGCTGGGCTGGACGGATCGATTCGCTACAATAACGAGGGTCAGTATCAGTTCACACAGGCCGCGATGGATCGCAAAGCGCTGCGGCTGGCTTTACGTCTGCTGCTGAACCGCCTGCATGACGGTCGCTGGCTCGACATCCTGGTGACCCACTCGCCGCCGTTCGGCGTGGGCGACGGCCCCGATACGGCGCACATCGGCTTCCGCGCCTTTAACACACTGATCCATCGTTTCAAGCCGCACTACCTGCTGCACGGGCACCAGCACGTGTATCGCGGACTGAAGCCGGGCACGCAGGTCGGATCGACGAGGGTGTTGAACGTGTTTCCTTACCGTGTGATTGATTGGGAGCGCGGCGATGGCGAGTGACGAATTTCGCGCCGACAGCGACTATCGGCGGGTGCGGAGTCGCGCGTTGTTTCGCGACATCCTGGCTCGCCTGGCGGGCCGCCAGAACCGGCTGCTGTCGTTTGATGAGGTGAAGCACGCGCTGCGCCTGGGTGGGCCGGTTTATCGTGGCACACGGCAAGTGCCGCTGGCGCGGATCGTCGGCAGCATTGATCGTTACCGCGACTTCGACGCCGGGTTCCTGCCGGCGCAAAGCCATACCGCCGACAAGTGGAAAAGCATCGCGCGCGCCTTCTATCGCGACGTCGATCTGCCGCCGGTCAAACTCTACAAGGTCGGCGACGCCTACTTCGTGCTTGACGGCCATCACCGTGTATCAGTCGCCCGCGATCAAGGTGTGGAATTCATCGATGCCGAAGTGCAGGAGGCGTACTCGCGCGTGCCCGTCACCGCTGACGTGCGAGCTGAGGACCTCAAGGTGCTGCACGAATATCGCCAATTCCTGGAGCGGACGCGGCTGGACGAGATCCGGCCTGAACAGAAAGTGTGGCGCCTGACGATCGCCGGCGGTTACGGGCGGTTGATCGAACACATCGCCGTGCATCGCTACTTCATGGGCCTCGATCTGAAGCGCGACGTGAGCGAAGAGGAAGCCCTCGGCCACTGGTACGATACTGTCTACAAGCCGATCGTCGAAGCCATCCGCGCGCACAACGTGCTGGCCGACTTCCCCGGCCGCACGGAAACCGACCTGTATTTGTGGATCGTCGATCATTTACACTCCTTGCGTGAAACGGAAGGCGACGTCGAAGTAGACGAAGCGGCGGAGACTTTTGCCGATCAGTTCAGCGAACGGCCGATGAAAAAGATCGTCCGCGGTGTCAAGCGCGCCGTCGGGGCGATCGACGAAACCGAGGGCGAAGCGGATGAGGCTGGTGCGTAAAACGACTCTACTACAAAACGGTTGCCCAGCACAGGCTTTTCACCGCGGAGACGCAGAGTTCGCTGAGTTTTCTGGGTTTTCGCTGCGCTCTCGGCGTCTCGGTGGTGCGCTTCCGGCGTTTTCAAAGCAGCCGTTCTAGATTAGATAAGGAAGTTGCTATGCTGCACGCCAGGGGTTCAATCGTTTCCGTCTTCGGCAGCAACGCGCCGAAGGACGGCGAATCCGGCTACGAACAAGCACGCCAGCTGGGGCGCGCGCTGGCGCAGGCGGGCTACGTCGTGGCGACCGGTGGGTACGCCGGAACGATGGAGGCCGCCAGCCGGGGCGCGAAGGAAGCCGGCGGCTACGTCATCGGCGTGACCACGGCGGCATTTGATAGTGTTCGCTTGGGCGCCAATCCGTACCTCGATGAAGAGATCAAGTTCCCGGCGCTGTTTCAGCGCTTGCGTCACCTGGTCACATTCGCGGACGCGTGGGTGGCGCTGCCCGGCGGTATCGGCACCTTAAGCGAAGTCGCGTTGACGTGGAGCCTGATGCAGGTCGGCGAGGTCGCGCGCAAGCCGTTCGTCGTCGTCGGCGCGATGTGGCGTAGCATGCTCCAAGAGTTTTCGCGCAACGGCCATGTCAATTCGCGTTATCACGGGTTGATTCGGTATGCGGATGATGTCGATCAAGTGCTGCCGCTGCTGGGCAGCCCATAGTGCGTAAACGGAACACGCACTACGTCGTCAACCGCAAACACTTTGAGCAGGAGCTTTCCATGACCGACAAACTCACACCACCCAACGAAGATTTCTCAAAATGGTACAACGAAGTCGTTCAGCGCGCCGAGCTGGCCGACTACTCGCCCGTGCGCGGGTCGATGGTGATCCGCCCATACGGTTATACGCTGTGGGAGAACATCCAGAGCGCACTCGACCGGCGCTTCAAGGCGACCGGTCACGTCAACGCTTACTTCCCCCTGTTCATCCCGATGTCCTTTCTCCAAAAAGAGAAGGAACACGTCGAGGGCTTCTCGCCCCAGCTGGCCGTCGTCACGCACGCGGGCGGGGAGCAACTCGAGGAGCCGCTCGTCGTGCGGCCTACGTCGGAGACGCTCATTGGCCACATGTACGCGCAATGGATCAAGAGTTACCGCGACCTGCCGGTTTTGATTAACTGCTGGAACAACGTGGTGCGCTGGGAACTGCGCACGCGGCTGTTCCTGCGCACCGCCGAGTTCCTCTGGCAAGAAGGACACACGGCGCATGCCACCGCAGAAGAAGCCGAAGCCGAGACGCTGCAAATGCTCGACGTGTACACCGACTTTGCCGTGTCCGACGCGGCCATCCCGGTCATCCCCGGCCGCAAGTCCAACCTGGAGAAGTTCGCCGGCGCAGTGCGCTCGTACACCATCGAAGCGATGATGGGCGACAAGAAGGCTCTCCAATCGGGTACCTCGCACTTCATGGGCCAGAACTTCTCTAAAGCGTTCGACATGAAGTACCTCGATCGGAACAATGAACTCCAGCACTGCTGGACGACATCCTGGGGACTGTCGACGCGGATGATCGGCGGCATCATCATGGTGCACGGCGACGACCAGGGACTCAAGCTGCCGCCCCGGCTCGCGCCGATCCAGCTCGTCGTCGTTCCCATCTTCAAGACCGACGAGGAGAAGAGCAAGGTCATGGGCGCGATCGAAAGCCTCCGGGTCATGCTGGGCAGCGAGGCGCGCTTCAAGGTCGACGACCGCGAGGACGTCTCGCCCGGCTTCAAGTTCAATGACTGGGAAATGCGCGGCGTGCCACTGCGGATGGAGGTCGGGCCGAAAGATGTCGATAGCCATCAGGTCGTGCTGGCGCGGCGCGATGTGCCGGGCAAGGAAGGCAAGTCGTTCGTGCCGCAGGCCGGCCTGCTCCATCACGTGCATGAGATATTGGACACGATC
Source organism: Anaerolineae bacterium (assembly GCA_050695975.1). Lineage (GTDB taxonomy): Bacteria > Chloroflexota > Anaerolineae > Fen-1058 > Fen-1058 > DASSFZ01. Next base: position 2,815 of record JBOGUH010000318.1, on the reverse strand, counting down.
CAGGCCGACATGTATCGCGCCGCCCTCGCCTTCCGCGATGCCAACATTCACGCTCCAACCCACTACGCCGATTTCAAAACCGTCGTCGAAGACGGCTTCGCCCGCGTGTGGTGGGCCGGCTCTGACGCCGACGAACTCAAGGTGAAAGAAGAAACCAAGGCCACCATCCGTTGCATCCCGGTAGATCAGCCTGGTGGTGAAGGCACATGCTTCTACACCGGCAAGCCGGCCAAAGACATGGCGATCTTCGCCAGGGCGTATTAGCGTTTAGCACCGACATTGCCTCTCTTTGAGTTGTTGCTGGCCGGGCTGCTCAGCGTGGGGGGCGGGGGGATGGATACTCTCCGCGCTTTCACGGACGTGCTGGGCATCGCTTCAGCCGCGTTGATGTATGGAATCGAGCCAATCACGTCAGCCTTCGTGGTAGAATTAAGCCAACACAGAACCCGTTTTCGCCAAAAGGAAGAGACAATAGGTTTCTGAAATCGCTATGCTAAAAACCATACTCTCCGGGCGTCAGGAAAACATACTCAAACAAGAGCGCAGCCTATTAAGCGATTTGCGCGTGCTGCTCTCGCAGCTGGATGCCGCGCCTGACGATCAGCAGGCGCTGGCCGACTCGATCCGCCAGCTCGACGAGCTCTTCTGCCTGGTGATCGTGGGCGAGTTCAACGCCGGCAAATCCGCCTTCATCAATGCGTTGTTGGGCCAGGCGCTCCTGGAAGAAGGCGTGACGCCCACCACCACGTCGATCAACGTCCTGCGCTATGGCGAGTCAGCCACACGAACGATGGAAAACGGCCTGTGGGTGCAAACCCTCCCGGCCGACATCCTGCGCGACATCGTCATCGTGGACACACCCGGCACGAACGCCATCATCCGCGAACACGAAGTCATCACCGCGCACTTCGTCCCGCGCGCCGACCTGGTTTTGTTCGTCACCTCGGCCGATCGCCCCTTCACCGAGAGCGAGCGCGCTTTCCTGGAGCAGATCAGGAACTGGGGCAAGAAGATCGTTTTCGTCGTCAACAAGATCGACATCCTGGAGACTACGCAGCAGATCGATCAGGTGGCTACCTTCGTCGCTGACAACGCGCGAGGGCTGCTCAACCTCACGCCTGAAGTCTACCCGGTGTCGGCCAAGCTAGCCTTGCGCGCCAAGCAGGGCGCCGCAAGCCTGGCGAGTGTCAGCCGGTTCGAGCCGCTGGAACGCTACATCCGGCAAACGCTGGACGAAACCGAGCGCATCAAGCTCAAGCTGACCAATCCGCTGGGTGTGGCGGCGAGGCTCATCGAAAAATACGCGGCGGGCGTGGCTTCCCAACAAGAGACGCTGAAGATTGACGGCGCGTTGATTGACGACATCGAGCGGCAGACCGACGTGTACCAAAGCGACATGGGGCGCGACTTTCGCTATCGCCTGAGCGAAGTGGATAGCCTGTTGTATGCCTTAGAAAATCGCGGCTTGAACTATTTTGACGACACGCTGCGGCTGGCGCGCGTGTTTGACCTGCTGCGAACCGACACCATCAAGCGCACGTTTGTCGAGCAAGTCGTGGCCGACACGCCCCAACACATCGAGCGCAGCATCGACGAGCTGATCGACTGGCTGGTGGATCAAGACTTGCGGCGATGGCAGGCCGTCACGACACACCTGGAGCGGCGTAAGATCGAGCACGCCGACCGCATCGTCGGCTCGCTGGGTCAGTTCGAGTATGATCGAAGCCGCTTGTTGGACAGTGTGGGCCGGACGGCGCAGCAAGTCATCGACGGTTACGATCGCGAAGCGGAAGCGGCCCAGCTGGCCGCTGTTGCCCGGCAGGCCGTCGCCGAAACCGGTCTGGTCGAAATCGGCGCGGTTGGATTGGGCGCCTTGCTGGTAGCGGTTATCTCATCGACGGTGTGGGATGTCACCGGCATATTGCTGGCCGGCACGATGGCCGTGTTGGGGCTGCTGGTCATCCCCTCTCGCCGCAAGGAAGCCAAGCAGCAACTCCACGAGAAAATTGGCCGGCTGCGCCAGACACTGACCAGCAGCCTGACCGCGCAATTTGAGAAAGAACTCGGGCGCAGCCTGAATCGTTTGACTGAGGCGATCGCGCCTTACACGCGCTTCGTCCGCGCCGAGCGCGCCCGGCTGGACGAGGCGCAAAACAATCTCACGGCGGCCAAAGTTCAAGTGAATGCGCTCAAGGCGCAAATTGAGGCAATGTCATAACCTTTCGAGGTAATCCAACTTGATCCCATAGGATTTCCTTTTGCTCACGGTGAGTCCGTCCCACGCGGAGGCTTCGCACTGACTCGCCGTTTCGGGTGGGCCGATCGCGGATCGGCCTGGAGCGCAGGATAACTTGATACAACTTCGCGAAATTGGAACCATTGTCCGGCTGCAAATCCAGCGATCGTCGCTCAAGGTGGGCCAAAAGCCGCATCGCGTCTACGACACCGCGCCGCTGCTCAGCGTCTCGAGCTTGAGCGTGTCGTCCGGCGGCGTGATCGCGCTGCTGCCGAACAATCAGACGGCGGTCGACGTCCACAACACACAACATCCCCATTCGCAAAATGCCGGCCCCAACGGCGTATCCATTGGCTTCACGCCGAACTACGCCGGGATGCGCGAGCGCTTCGGCGATCATATGACCGACGGCTGCGCCGGAGAGAACATCCTGATCGAAACCGGCGAGTCGCTTGAGTTGAGCGATCTCGAGCGCGGCGTGATGATTCGCTGCAGCGCGTCGGGCGCCGATTTGTGGTTGGGTGATATCCTCGTTGCCCAGCCGTGTGTCGAGTTCAGCCGTTACACGCTGCGTATGCC
>JBOGUH010000317.1:0-2288 GCA_050695975.1 Anaerolineae bacterium | reverse complement strand
CTGAGCCTTGCCCTGAGCGAAGTCGAAGGGGCAGCCGAAGGGTCGAATGGGTAGTCGAAGGGCTCAGCATGACAGATCGCGAGAGCCTTCCGCCGTGCTGTACTGGCGTCCGGTCCTTCCCACGCTGCTTCCGGCTGCCAGACCAGCATCAACCCAAGCAGCATCAGCGTCCGCGCCAGCGCGATGTGGGGCATGGCGTACAGCACCAAGAAGGTGAACCCCTCGGGCAGGATCAGATCGAGCGGCGGGCTGCCTAACCAATTGGGTTGAGCGGCGAGCATCAACACCCAGCCTAATCCACCGCCAAACGCGACAAGCAAAAAAGCGACGCGGCGTATCGCGGTCGAGCCGCTGAACACGGCGATAAAGCGATACAGCGTTAGTAAAAGCAACGCGCCGAAGACTAAGCGTGCCAGGTGATACGTCACTTCGAGCGGCAGGCCGGTCAGCGTGGCGAACTTGCCCAGCAGCAAATGGAACTCAAAGAACAGCGCGCCGTCGTGCGGCTCGGATGTGTAGACGATATGAAACAGCCATTCGCCGCTCGCGCCCTCGCGCATTTTGGCGAAGTAGGAATTCACGTCTTCGACGGCGAACGTCGCGCCGCTGAAGACCCGATCGGGCGACGAGCGAGCCAGGCCGAACACATACGGTACGCTCGTCACGATCGCCGCGACGACGATCCACATCGCGACCCAGCGCCATTCCGATCGACCGACCTGCCCGCCACGCATCATCCGGCTCGCCGTCTCCATTTCAGGATCAGCCACCCCGTCACCCCGAACCAGCTGGCGCCGCTGGCTACGACGGCTGCCTTGACCAGGACTGGATTATAGACAAACTCGATCCGATGCTGCCCCTCCGGCAAATACACCCCGCGCAGTACGCCGTTCGTCGGATAGACGCTGGTCGCCGTGCCGTCGATCGAGGCGCGCCAGTCGCGCTCGACCACTTCGCTCAGCACGAGCAGCCCCGGCCCGCGCGCCGACACCACCACCCGATCCGGCTCGTGCGCGATAACACGCGCCTCGCTCGAATCGACGCTCAGGCTCAGCGCTTCGCCACCTTCGACGACCGCTTCTTTGGACAGGTCGTGCGACGATATCCAATCGATCGCTTCAGCCTGATCGTTCACCGCATCGACGCGGCCGATCACCCAGGCCCGCGGCAGCGCGCGCGCATTTTCGTAAACGATCGCGCCGCCGACGCGCGCCGTCTCGATCAGATCGGGATGCGCGATCGGAAAATGCGCCGCGACGACCTTCACGTTCAGCGCGCCGAGCAGCGTTGGATCGGGCACGACGTTTGACAATAGCGTGCGTAGCTCGTCGTCGCGCCTCAACCCCACGAACGCGGGCAGCGTCACCGAGTAACCCCACTCGCCCAAGCCGCTCGCCTGCTGCATGAAGCGGACGGTGCGTTCGAGTTGCAGCGGATCGATCCCGTCCGCCAGTTCGAGTCCGTACTCCTGCGCCACGTGCTGGGGCACACTGTACGAGGGTGAGTACACGCGGTAGAAACCCATCTGCCCGCCGAGATACTCTGCTAGCGCGCGCCCGTCGGCGAAGGCTTCGTCGCGTGATATAACGCGATAGTGCCCCCACCCCACCCACGACAAATCGATTGTGATCAACGCCAGCATAACGACGCCGAAGCGCGTCGGCGCGAGGCGCATGTCCGAACGCGCGATCGCCAGTCCGATCGTCAGCGGAAGGAAGACCGCCAGTCCGATCATACTCTGGCCGACCCGCTCCGCCCCGGACTGCCCGCCTGCGAACGCGATCAGCGCGCCGCCCACGCCAAACAACAACGCGAACGATCCAATCAACAAACCGACCAGCTTCCATTTGTGTTCAAGCGTTTTCCCAGTCACCCACCGCATCAGCCCGTCGACGCCGAAGCCGCAGGCCAGCGCCGCCGCGAACGCCACCAGGATCCACGCTCGCCCCGGCACACGCAGGAGTGGCACACCCGGCAGCCGGTACAGCAGCGCATACACAGGCGTGTTGACTCCCAACGCGCCGATCACGCCGATGGCCGCCAGCCCGATCAGCCAGACCGCGAAACGGCGTCGATCGCGCCACGCCGATTGCGCGCCGATCAGCGCCATCACCAAAACAGTCAGGCCAAGATACGTCACGCGTTCGGGATCGCCACGACTGGCGAGCAGTGTGCCCAACAGGTACTCCGGCGGCAGCGAGAACGCGCCGGCCTCGTCGAGCGACAGATTCGCCCGCGTCGATTCTGCCGCCAGCGACTGTGCCGGCAGCCAGGCAGCTGCACTCACC
>JBOGUH010000316.1:0-4562 GCA_050695975.1 Anaerolineae bacterium | reverse complement strand
AAGGAGAGGGGAAGGGGGCTGGGGGTTAGGGTGAGGTGAGGTCACACCGAGCGGGCGGGTCGCGTGAACGATCGCATCAAAAGCAGCACGCCACCGGCGATCAACACGACCGGCCCAATCGCCTTGAGCGCAGCCCCGCCGAACAGCGTGCCGAAGAACCCGAACACGGTCACGCTGCCGACGATCAGCCAGCTGCCGACCCACATTGTGCCGCGGCCCCACTCGCCGAAGCGCGCCGCGAGCGCCAGACCCAGCCCGACGCCCCCAGGGATCAGCGTCCAGGCGTAGGCCCACGAAGCCCAATCATCCGTGAGCGTGTTGTAGAAAAAGATCAGGCCGAGCGCCACCATCACCGATCCGGGGATGAACAACGCTGCCAGCGCCTTGCGCTCGGACGGCCAGACGATGGGCGGTAGATAGAACCCGGCGGCGATGAGGAAGAAGATGATCGGCCAGGTCTTCCCGATGTCCAAACCGGGGATGTTGTTGAAGGCCAGAAACAGGACGCCGAGTCCAATCAAGACGATGGCGACGACAGTCGAACTTCGATCGGTCGATTTCATGGAACGACTCCTTATTTGAGACACACTTTCTGTAGGGAAGCAATCGGTGGTTGTATCTTACCATACCTGTCCATATTGATTTGTTGGAACACCGAATCCGTGTAATATTGGCGGCGAGCGAGGAGGAAAGTTGTATGCCCGGAAGATTCTACGAAGACCTCGAAATCGGACAGCGCATCCGGCACGCCAACGGCCGCACGGTGACCGAGACCGACAACGTGCTCTTCAGCGCGCTGACGATGAACACGCAGCCGCTGCACCTGAACGAGGACTTTGCCAGCAAGACGGAGTTCGGGCGGCGCATCGTCAACGGTATCTTCACGATGGGGCTGGTCGTCGGCCTGACGGTGGCCGATCTGACCGAGGGCACGATCGTCGCTAATCTCAGCTACGAGAAGGTCGTGCATCCTAACCCGGTTTTCCACGGCGACACAATCACGGTCGAGACGGAGGTGTTGGAGAAGCGCGACAGCCGCTCGAAGCCGGATCGCGGCCTGGTGCGCCTGAAGCACATCGGCAAGAAACAGGATGGGACGGTGGTAATCGAGTTGGAACGAACGGTCATGTTTTTGAAGCGTCCTGTAACAGGTTAAGGGAAGACAGCCATGACGGACTTAACCACCAAGACACAAAGACACGAAGAAATTGGAGATTAGCGGAGATGACTCGTGTTCGACGCGCGCTGCTGTATATGCCCGGCGATGACCTGCGCAAGATTCACAAGGCGGCGACGCTCGACGTCGATGGTGTATGCCTGGACATCGAGGACGGCGTGGCGCTCCATCGCAAGCAGATTGCCCGCGAGACGATCGCCGAGGCGCTGCGCACGGTCGACTTTGGCCGATCCGAACGGCTGGTGCGCGTCAACTCGATCGACCTGAAGATGGAGACCGAAGACCTGTTGGCGACGATCGGTGGCCGGCCCGACGGCTACGTGCTGCCCAAAGTCGAGACCGCCGAGCAGATCGAATGGCTGTGCTGGCGGCTGACCGAAGCCGAGCAAGCGCGCGGCTGGCCGATCGGATCGATCCGCGTGCTGGCGATCGTCGAGACGGCCAAGGGTATCGTCAACCTGCCCGACATTTGCGACTGCGATCGGCGGGTGGAGGCGTTGATCTTCGGCGCGGAAGACCTGGCCGGCGACATCGGCGCGACGCGGACGCGCGAGGGGCAGGAGGTATTCTACGCGCGCAGCGCGGTCGTGACGCACGCGGCCGCGTTCGGCCTGCAGGCGATCGACATGGTGTACGTCGACTTCAAGGACACTGAGGGTCTGGTGCGCGAGTCGCTCGAAGGCGCGCGGATGGGGTATTCTGGAAAGCAGATCATCCATCCCAATCAGGTCAAGCCGGTACAGGCGGCGTTCACGCCGTCGGATGAAGCCATCGCACATGCCAGGCGCGTCGTCGAGGAGTTCGAGGCGCATCAGGCCGACGGCGCGGGCGCGTTTGCGCTGGAGGGGAAGATGGTCGATATGCCGGTGGTCAAGGCGGCGCAGCGGGTGTTGGAGAAGGCGAGGGCGGCGGGGAAGATGTGGCGCTGACGCCTCGGCACTCAATGAGCGAACGACACGCCCAAAGTCCGCAGCGCCGCGCGTTCGATTTCCGCCACGCGCGCTGTCGGCAGGCTGCCCCACTGGGCGACCAGTCCATGCTTATCGAGAGCGCGAATCTGATGACAAATGGCGACGGAATCCTGGCGTAAACCACCCTCATCGGCAGGCACAAGGACACACGTAGGCAGGTTTTGCATCGTCACGTTGATGGTAAATGGAACCCCGACGACAATCAGCGTGGCCCGAATCAGGCGGTCGTCTTCAAAAATGAGAACAGGCCGTCGTCCGGCCTGTTCTGAGCCTTTCACGGGATCCAGGTCTGCCAGGTAAACGTCGCCGCAGAGAGACAACGCGCCCGATCCCTGGGTCTTTACCGGCCTGCTGGCTGCATTTCGCAAAGCGGGCTTCGTCGAAATGCTGCGCCGATCGGAGACGCGGCCGATCATGCGCTATTTTGTCAGAGAGCAGTAGAGACAATAATCTTTCAACCACAGAGACACTGAGGGCACGGAGAATTTAAGAGAGTATTACTCAGTGGGCTCCGTGTCTCCGTGGTTAGATATACCCTTCAAGAGGACCTTTGAATGGATGCCTCTGAACTGAATGTCGTCACCGGCGCGTTCGGCTACACCGGCAAGTACATCACTCGCCGTCTGCTGGCGCTGGGCAGGCGCGTCAAAACGCTGACCGGCCATCCCGATCGACCGAATCCGTTCGGCGATCGGGTGAGTGCCGCGCCGTTCAACTTCGATAATCCGGCTGCGCTGGTCGCGAGCCTGCGCGGCGCGGCGACGTTGTACAACACGTACTGGGTGCGCTTCTCACATGGGCAGGTCACTTTCGAGCAGGCGATCGAGAATACGAAGACGCTGATCACCGCCGCCGAAGCCGCCGCCGTCCGCCGCATGGTGCACGTCAGCATCGCCAACCCTTCCGAAGATTCGCCGCTGCCGTATTACAGAGGGAAAGCGCTTCTCGAAAAGGCGCTCATCCGGTCCAAACTGTCTTATGCTATCATTCGCCCGACCGTGATCTTCGGCGATGAGGATATTTTGATCAACAACATCGCCTGGCTGCTCAGGCGCTTTCCCGTGTTCGCGGTGCTCGGCGCGGGCGATTATCGTATTCAGCCGATGTTCGTCGAAGACATGGCCGAGCTGGCAGTCGGCGCCGCCGACGAAGCCGAGAACGTGATCGTCGATGCCGCCGGCCCGGAGGTGTACACGTTCCACGCGCTGGTTCGGCTGATGGCGAAGATGGTGCGCAGCCGGGCGCGGATCATCCATATGCGGCCGGACCTGGCGCTGTTCCTATCAAGGCTGATCGGTTATCTCGTCGGCGATGTAGTGCTGACGCGCGAGGAAGTTGATGGGTTGATGGCGAACCTGTTGGTTTCGAGCGGCCCGCCGACGGGACGCACGCGCCTGAGCGAGTGGCTGCGCCAACATGCGGATACGGTGGGCGCTAAATATGCCTCTGAGGTGAAGAAGCACTATCGGTGAGGTGTCTATCCGCCCGCAGGCTCCGAGCCTGCGGGCGGGTCAGGAGAAGCATGACGACTATCTTGATCGTTGAAGACGAAACCACTGTCCGTGAGATGCTGGCCCGCAACTTCAAGTCGGAAGGCTTCGACGTGCTGAGCGCCGGGGACGGCATCGAAGGACTGCGCCTGGCCCGCGAGCAGAACCCCGATCTGATCGTCCTCGACCTGATGCTGCCGCAGATGGACGGGCTGTCCGTGTGCCGCGTGCTGCGCAAAGAGAGCGACGTGCCGATCATCATGCTCACCGCGCGCGGCACGGAGATGGACAAGATCGTCGGGTTGGAGACGGGGGCGGACGATTACGTCGTCAAGCCGTTCAGCTTCGGCGAGGTGCTGGCCCGTGCGCGCGCCAACCTGCGCCGGGCCGACACCGAGAGCCGCCGCACGCGCGCCCGCTTGCAGAGCGGCGATCTGCAGCTCGATCTGATCGCCCGGCGCGCCTACCGCGCCGAGTCCGAGCTGCGTTTGACGCACAAAGAGTTCGACCTACTGGCCGAACTGATGCGCAACAAGGGCGCGGCCCTCTCGCGCGACCTGCTCCTGACGCAGGTGTGGGGCTACGATTACGTCGGCGACAGCCACACCGTCGACGTGCACATCCGCTGGCTGCGCGAGAAGGTCGAAGACGATCCGTCCGAACCCAAACGGATCACGACCGTGCGCGGCGTCGGCTATCGGTTCGAGGGATGAACGATCTTGCGCCGGTTCTGCTCGTCCTACTGCTGGCGACGCTGGCGTTCGGTTACCGGCTGTGGCGGCAGTCCCAGCGCGAGATCGAGCAGCTCCGCCGCGATCGGACGCAGCTGGCGCGCGACCGCGAGGCCGAGAGCCGGCAGGCGGCGCATGCCCAGGCCTGGTTGGCCGCGCTGGGCCAGGCGGTCTTAGAAGCGATCGTCATCGT
>JBOGUH010000315.1:0-1545 GCA_050695975.1 Anaerolineae bacterium | reverse complement strand
CCTTCGGTCGGGGACTTCGCAGGGCATGGCTCAGGATGCTTTCGATATGGAGAGGGTCACGTTGAATCGTTCGCGTGCAGGATTGGCGCTCAAGCTGGCTCTGGCGATCGTATTCGCCGGGATCGGCCACTCGTTCGTCGCCTTTCAGCGTGACGTGTATCCGCTCGACGGTTACGTGTACTACGCTGCGGCAGTGATCGCCTTCATCTGGGCGCTGCGATCGGCGCGGGACTTGCCAGGCGCCGATTGGAGCACATGGCGCGAGCCGCTCAAACGGATCGCCGTCGAACTTCGCCGGCTGGCTTCGACGGCGCTCGATGTTCGCTTCGGCCCGGCGCTGTTGGTGGGCGTCATCACACTTAACCTGATCTCGGCCGTGCTGGCGCTGCTGATCGGTTCCTGGCTAGCGTTCGCTGGCTGGGGCATCTCTGCCATTTGGTTCGCCGCAGTGGTCTGGCCTCGCCGGGCGCACGGAACGGCTGAACCCACACGCCATCTTGCGCCGTCTTCCGAGACACTCGTCGAAGCCGAGGAGACGCTGACGGGTGGCTCGCCGCGCGCCGCCGGCGTGATCGTCGGCGTGCTGGCCGTTGTGCTTGGCCAGGTGATGGTTGCAATTGAGTCGACGTCGGATGCGTTTGGTGTGATCGGTAGCCTGGCCGGTTCGATCGCCGAGGCGCTGCGATTGGCGCTGCCCGGCGATTCGGCACCAGCCATGATCGGTTTGGCCGTCCTGATCATCGGCGCAGTTGTGTTTGGCGCGGCGACGCGGCACGTAGTCCTGGCCGATCGGCCGCGGTTGATCGTCGAAGCCAGGCCGGCGACAAACGCAAGGTGGGGAAGTCGCTGGCTAGCCCTGGTCGTGGCCGGATTGGTGCTGTGGCTCGTCGTGGTGCAGTCGGTCGCGGGCGGTGGAACCGGAGTCGGCCCGGCGGCGTTGTGGATTGTGGCGCTCGTCTTGATCGGTGCCGCGTGGCGGAAGATCGATCTCGGTCGCGGTGTGCGCCTGGGCATCTCCGTCGAGCGGCGCGAGGTCTATGGCTTGACCGCGATGCTGATCGCGATATGGGCGGTCTGGCTGTTTCAACTCGATCGGCTGCCGGCATCGATCTGGGGCGACGAAGGCGCGTACTGGGTGTTCGCGCGCGACCTCGCGTCCGCGCAGTTCCCGGTCAACGTGTTCGGACTGGGGACGTACAGTTATCCGGCCGGTGGATCGGTTTACCAGTCGATCTGGTTGAGCCTGTTCGAGCCGACGGTCTGGTCGTGGCGAGTTGGATCGGTGATCGCCGTGATCGCGTCGAGCGCGCCGCTTTATTTCCTGGCGCGCAGTCTGGTCGGGAAGCGCGTTGCGTTCGTCGCGCTGGCGTTCTTCGCTTCGTCGCCGGTCGCGTTGGCCTACGGACGGATCGGCTATTTGTACGCGCTGTCGATCTTTCCGGTTGTAGCGAGCGCAGCCTTCAGCGTGGCGGCCGTCCAGCGCGATAGTCGTTTCTATGCGTTCCTTGCCGGGGTGACGAGCGGCGTCGGGTTCATGCTGTATCC
>JBOGUH010000314.1:0-3161 GCA_050695975.1 Anaerolineae bacterium | reverse complement strand
TTGTGAGCCTCTACTTCTTCGTCCACTTCAGCGTGACTTTATAGTTGGCCTCCGCGCCGGCCAAGGCCACGAAGGCGCCCGCCTCGGCGTTCAACTTGATCCCGAACTCGACGCCAACCTCGTCGGGTGCGTCGTGCAGGCCGCGCAGTTTCTCGACGATCAGATCGGCCGCCGGTTGATCTTGTCAAACGCTTCTTCGAACGTGGCCTTCGCCTTCTCGGCGACCTCGCCCGGACGCCCGGTTCTCACCACACCCTCCGGCGCAGGCTCGTCGACTTCGACGATCACCGAGCCACCGGCTTGCAACGGAAATTCGATCAGACGTTTCACGCTTCACCTCCGGCCGTGGTAGCAAGCTTACATCAAACGCCCGCATTGAGGCAACCTTTCGTTAGACATATAAGGTGCTTGCATAATCCCTCTGCGCCGCGTTCACAATTCATTCACAATCGTGCGGAATACTGGCAACGGTCATATCCCGGGATTCGCGCCGGGCCGGCGCGACGAGCGAAAATGAATCGACCCTGCCTGTACGATGGGACAGTTGACAACCACCGGATGTGTGATATAACGTGCCTCATTACTGAACGTTTGGTAAGTGAACAGGAGACCGAGATGCCGCACCAGGCCGGCGGGCGCGAATCGATTCTGGAAACGTCCGCCAAGTTGTTCAGCGAGAAAGGCTATACAGGTGTATCGATCCGCGATATCGCCCGGGCCTGCGGCGTGACGAATGCCGCGCTGTACTACCACTTCAAGAGCAAAGAAGACCTGTTCCTGGCGGTGCTCCGCCACAACCACGAACAGGTGATGGCTTCGATTGCGGAAGCGATCAGCCCGGCCGGCGATCTGCGGACTCGCCTGAAGCAGCTGGTCATGCGCTACGGCGATGTGATGTGCGCGCAGCGCCAGTCGTTTCAAACGCTGCGGCGCGACATGGCGCACATCGACGACGCGCGCGCGGGCAAGCGGTTCGGCGAGATGCGCGCCGACTTCATGCGCCCGATCCGGCAGCTGATCGAAGCGGGGCAGGCCGACGGCGAAATCGTCGCCGGCGATGCGCATTTGTTTGCCCGCCTGCTGCACGGCATGATCATCGCCATGGCGTTCGAGAGCAGGCCCGGCCGCCAGATGCACGTGGCGCCGAACGAGGCGGATGCGGTCGTGAATGTGTTTTTAGACGGTGTGAGAGGAGACAAGCGCAGTGGAACGTAGACGTAACCGACAGCGTGAGCAGCCCAATCGAGGCGCACTGGGGCGCGCGCTCAAATACCTCAGCCATTACCGCAGCATCCAGACCATCGCGTTTGCCTGCCTGTTCATCGCCACGGCCGCGCAACTGGTCGTGCCGACGCTGGTGCGCAGCCTGATCGACACGGTCACCAACGGCGTGATCGCCTCGAATGTCCTGAAGGCGCCGGCACAATTCCAATCGCTGATCGAACAACAGTTGGGACTGACACACGAGCAGGTCGTCGCCAACATGGCCAATGCTGAATCCAATCTCATCGTGGCCGGGCTGGCTATTGTCGGCTTCGCGGTCGTGCGCGGCATCTTCTCGTTCTTGCAGTCGTACAACGCCGAGCGCCTATCGCAGAGCCTGGCCTTCGACTTGCGCAACGATCTCTTCGCTAAAGTACAGCGGCTGTCGTTCAGTTACCATGACCGCCACCAGACCGGCCAGTTGATGATCCGCGCCACCGACGACATCGAAAAGGTACGCTTGTTCATCGGCCAGGGCCTGCTGCTGGCGCTGCAGTCCGTGGTTTTGCTGGCCGGCACGTTGATCATTTTGCTGGTCACTAACCTGCCGCTCACGTTGGCCGTGCTGCCGGTGCTGCCGGTGGCGTTGATCTTGTTCATGGTCTTCGGCGCGGTGAGCCAGCCGCTGTTCGCCGCCGTGCAGATCAAGTTGTCCGCGCTCAACACGCTGCTCCAGGAAAACCTGGCCGGCATTAAGGTCGTCAAGGCCTTTGCGCGCGAGCCGGACGAGCAGGCCAAATTCGAGCAGTCTGCCGAAGCGTTGATGCGCCAGCAGATTCGCGTGGTGCGCACGTTCACCTTCCTCTTCCCGCTGATCTTCCTGATCGCCAACCTGGGCCAGGCGATCGCGCTGTACGCCGGGGGCCAGCAGATCATCGTCGGCACGCTGACGCTGGGCGAGTGGCAGCAGTTCAGCCTGTACCTGATCTTCGTGTTCATCCCGGTTGGACAGCTGGGTATCATTATCAGCCAGATGGCGCAGGCGTCTGCGTCGGCCGGGCGCATCTTCGAGATCCTGGACGCCAAGAGCGACGTGGCCGACAAGCCCGGCGCGATTGCGCTGCCGCCGATTCAAGGCCACGTCGAATTCAAGGACGTGACGTTCCGCTATCCGGGTGGAGGCGCGCCGGTGCTGAACAAGGTAAGCTTCGAAGCGCAGCCTGGCCAGACGGTGGCGCTGCTGGGCGCGACCGGCAGCGGCAAGAGCACGATCATCAATTTGCTCCCTCGATTCTACGAGCCCAGCGAGGGCCAAATCACGATCGACGGCCACGACTTGCGTGACGTGACGATCGACTCGCTGCGCACGCAAATCGGCATCGTGCTTCAGGAGACGAACCTGTTCAGCGGCACGATCCGCGACAACATCGCCTTTGGCCGGCCCGATGCGTCGATGGAGGATGTGATCGGGTACGCAAAGGCGGCGGCGGCGCACGACTTCATTATGGAGTTCCCGCAGGGTTACGACACGCCGGTCGGCGAGCGCGGCACGACGCTGAGCGGCGGGCAGAAGCAGCGCATCGCGATCGCCCGCGCCCTGCTGCTCGATCCGCGCATTTTGATCCTCGACGACTCGACCAGCAGCGTCGACCTGGTGACCGAGTACAACATCCAGAAGGCGCTCGATCGGCTGATGAAGGGCCGCACCAGTTTCGTCATCGCCCAGCGCATCAGCACCGTGCTCAACGCCGATCAAATCCTGGTGCTCGACAAAGGCGCCATCGTCGCACGCGGCACGCACGAAGAACTGATAGAACACAGCGAAATTTACGCGCAGATTTATAAATCACAGCTGGTTGAAGACGTGCGCATCGACGAGGAAGCGGCGGCCGAGGTTATGCCCGTCGCATGAAACGATGAAGATCACAATCTTCGGCGCAGCGGGTAGAACCGGCCTC
>JBOGUH010000313.1:0-3307 GCA_050695975.1 Anaerolineae bacterium | reverse complement strand
GGCTTAATCGCCGCTGGACTCACCTCGTTCCAGTCTTTGCCACCGACGTTGAGCGACCACAGGTCGCCCTGCGGACACGGCCCGAACCCCGACGAGCATCCGCCGAACAAGATCATCCGATCCGACTTGGCATCGTACACCGATTCGTGCAAACAGCGCTTGAGCGGCATTCCGTCGATCGGGTTGATCTGCGACCAGGTATTCGTCGCCAGGTCGAGCGCGAAGGTGTCGTCAAAACGGCCGCTGGCGAAGCCGTGCGTGACGATCAGCAGGTTCCTTTTCGCATCGATTACGGCCGATGTGCCGTAGCGCGCGGCGGGAGGCGTCCCCTTCGTCTCCAACTTCTGCCATGTCTCCTCCGCAGCGTCGAAGGCCCACACGTCGTTGAAGAAGCCGCTCGCCTGCCCGGCGAAAATCAACACGCGCTTCGACTTGGCGTCGAATGCGGCGGCGTGTCCCAATCGGGCTTCGGGCGCGGGCGAGGCCTTCACTTCGCGCCATGCGTTCGATTTGAGATCGTAGATCCAGGTGTCGCCCAGTGTCTTCGATCCATCCCGGCCGCCGAAGACGACGAGTTTATTATTGGCCGTGTCGAGCGTGATCGTGTGATCGAATCGGGCCGGGGGCGGATTCGCTGCGGCGATCGGCGTCCAGACGGTTTTGCCGGATGTGCCCGAGGTGACGGCGGTAGCAGCTGGGGTCGGGGCAACCGCAGCGCCGCCAGAAGCGGGTGGAGCGATCCCCACTGGTGGAACGGTCGGCTCGGGCGCTTGAGTCGGGGCCGGAGCGGCCGGCGCCGAAGTTGGTTGCGGCGGGGGCGCCTGTGTGGCTGCGGGCGCAGCGCACGCAGTCAGAATGAGCGCCAGTGCCAGTATGAGAGACAATCGCAGTTTCATTTCATCTCCTCCTTAGGATAGGCATCAGTGTGAACGAAGGCTCGCAGGATTTTGCCGCGGAGACGCAGAGAGCGCCGAGAATGTTTGTAGTTTTGTTTTATTCCTCTGTGTCCTCAGCGTCTCTGCGGTGAAATCTACAGTTCCTGAGTCACAGACGCAAGTTAAGGCGCAAATGTTTCGGCGAGATTACTGCGGCGGCTTTTCGTGGTGCTTGACACAATCCGGTGCGCTAGGTAGAATCCCCGCTGTGAATACCCCTACGAAATCCTCGCCTCCATTCAACTACGGCGGTCAGGCCGTCATCGAAGGCGTGATGATGCGTGGCTCGAAGGCGATGGCCGTCGCCGTGCGCAACCCCAAAGGCGAGATCGTTCTGCACACACAGCCGCTCAACCAGAAGTTGTACGGCGGGCGAGTGGTGCGCATCCCCTTCGTGCGCGGGCTGACTATGCTGTGGGACGCGCTGGGCCTGGGCATGCGCAGCTTGATGTACTCCGCCGACGTGGCGCTCGGCGAGGAAGATGCAAAGTTCAGTGGGCCGCTGGCCTGGGGCACGATCGCGTTTTCGCTCGCCTTCGGCATCGGCCTGTTCATCCTGCTCCCCAAGGGAGTGTCGGCGCTGTTCGAATCATCGCTCACGCCGATCGTTTCGGCGCTGATGGAGGGCGTCGTGCGGCTGCTGCTGTTCGTCGCCTACATCTGGCTGATCGGCAAGCTGAACGACATCAAGCGCGTGTTCGGCTACCACGGCGCGGAGCACAAGACGATCAACGCGTACGAAGCCGGCGCCGAGTTGACTGTCGAGAGCGTGCAGCGCTTCCCGCTGTCGCATCCGCGCTGCGGGACGGCGTTCTTGCTGACGGTCGTTGTGTTTTCGATCTTGTTCTTCGCCCCGCTCAACGCGCTCAACCTGCCGCTGGTCGCTTCTCTCGCCTTGCGCATCGTGCTGGTGCCGATCGTGGCGATGGTCGCGTACGAGTATATCCGATTTTCGGCGCGGCGCCTCGACAGCCCGATCATCCGCGCGATCATCGTGCCGAACCTGGCCATGCAGTCGTTGACGACGCGCCAGCCCGACGATTCGATGATAGAAGTGGCGATCGTGGCATTCAAGCGGGTGTTGGAATCGGAGAAGCAGGGCGAGGTAGCAACGCTCGTTTCATGATCGTATTCCGTATTGCGTATTCCGTTACGCGATACGCACCACGCAATACGTTTCCAAGGAGAGGTCATGCGTAACAAGATCATCGTGGTCGGCGCCGGCAACGTGGGCGCGTCGTGCGCGGCGTGGCTGGCCGAACGTGAATTGGGCGACGTCGTGCTGGTGGATATTCCGCAGACCGGCACGATGCCGATGGGCAAGTCGCTCGACTTGCTGCAGACCGGCCCGATCTATCGCTTCAACTCGCGCATCACCGGCGCGACGAATTACGGCCCGACCGAAAACTCGGACGTGGTGGTGATCACCGCCGGCTTTCCACGCAAGCCGGGCATGAGCCGCGAAGACCTGGTCGGCAAGAACCAGGAAATCATCACCGACGTGATGGCGAAAGTCACCTCGGCGTCGCCGAATGCGATCGTGATCGTGGTGACCAACCCGCTCGACACGATGGTCTATCTGGCCCACAGGCTCAGCGGCTGGCCGCGCTCGCGCGTGTTCGGCCAGGCCGGCCAGCTCGACTCGGCGCGCATGGCGGCGTTCATCGCGATGGAGTTGAACGTTTCGGTCGATAATATTCAAGCCTCGGTGATGGGTGGCCACGGCGACGAGATGGTGCCCCTGGTGCGTTACACGACCGTCGCCGGCGTGCCGATCGGCGACCTGCTGCCGGCCGATCGGGTGCAGGCGATCGTCGATCGCACGCGCAAGGGTGGCGGGGAGATCGTCAACCTGTTGGGCACCAGCGCGTACTACGCGCCTGGCGCGGCGGCGGCGCGCATGGTCGAAGCGATCCTAAAAGACCAGAAGCTGATCCTGCCCTGCTCGGTCGTGCTGGAAGGCGAGTACGGACTGAAGGACATCGCCTTCGGCGTCCCGGTCAAGCTGGGACGCGGCGGCATGGAGCAGATCATCGAAGTGAAGCTGGACGAGGGCGAAAAGGCCATGCTCCGGAAGTCAGTCGATCTGATCCGCGGGTCGATGTCGGCGCTGAAGATGTAGGCCTCGTAGTCACGACTTCAGTCGTGACAACCGCCATATCTGGTACGACTGACCCTAATGAGTTTTGACAGTCAAAACCGGTAATAGGGAAACGCCCGGACTGGAGGCTTCAGCCGGAACAGCTGGGGCCTCTCCAGACCACCGGCTAACCCTAACCCTAAAGGGCGCTTCGCAGAGGGGGCTTGGCACAGCCTCGACTCCGAACTTACCGAACTTGAGCGTCAAAATTCATAAGGGCGCTCCGCAGAGC
>JBOGUH010000312.1:0-2173 GCA_050695975.1 Anaerolineae bacterium | reverse complement strand
CTCTTGGGCGGCCTGGTCGGCGCGGTCTACGCTATCGCCTTCTGGCCGACGCCACGCGCCTACATCGACAGCGGCATGACGGCTGCCGCACTCGGCGTCCCATGCTGGGGATTGGTCAACGTGATCGCGCTGCCACTGCTGACGGGCCAGTCGCCGCAGTGGACTGCCGAGGGCATGCGTGCGCTGTTCCCCGGGCTGGTGGGCTGGGTTCTGTATGGCGCCGGCCTAGGAATAGTGACACAGGCGCTGAGCGATCTGGCCCTTGCGCGACTCGGGCCTGAACCTGAACCGCTGCCGCCTTCGCGCGAAGTCAAGACGCGCATCGTGATCCTGGGCGGTGGCTTTGCAGGCGTCACGGCAGCCCAACATCTGGAGCAAGCTTTGGGCGCCGACCTGTCGATGTCGATCACGTTGGTGAGCGATACCAACGCGTTGCTGTTCACGCCGATGCTGGCGGAGGTGGCCGCCAGCAGCCTGGAACCGACGCATATCAGCAGCCCGCTGCGCACCAGCCTGCGCCGCACGCAAGTCATACGCAGGCATGTGAGCGGGATCGATCTGGAAAAGCGTTGTGTCGTGCTTGCGCCCGATACCCGCTCGCGCGGCGGGATTCCGCCGATGGCCGGCGCGGAACTGCCGTACGACCATCTGGTTTTGGCGCTCGGTTCTGTTTCCAATTACCTGGGCCTGCAGAACGTTCAAGAAGAGGCGTTCGATTTCAAGATGTTGGTCGACGCCATCCGTATCCGCAATCACGTCATCGACCTGTTCGATCGCGCGGATCACGAGCCTGACCCGGCCGTCCGCCGGTCGCTGCTGACCTTTGTGGTAGCCGGCGGCGGCTTCGCCGGCGCCGAACTGGCCGGCGGGCTGAACGACTTTGCGCGCGGCATGCTGGCCGACTATCCCAACCTGCGCGCAGAAGATGTGCGCATCATCCTGATTCACTCGCAGGATCGCATCCTGCCGGAGTTGAGCGAACCGCTGGCGGCGTATGCGCTTGAGCACATGGCCGCGCGCGGCGTGACGTTTAAGCTCAACACGCGTGTCGTCGACGTCCGACGCGGCGTGGTCGTGCTCGAGCCGGATGAGGAGATTCGCACCGAAACACTCGTCTGGACGGCGGGCACGACGCCGAATCCGCTGCTGAAGACGCTGCCGATCGAGCAGGACAAGCGCGGCGCAATCGTCGTCGATAGCACGCTGGCTGTGCCGGGCCATCCCGGGGTGTGGGCTATCGGTGATTGTGCCGCTATCACGGACGCTAAGACCGGCCAGCCCTGTCCGCCGACCGCTCAATTCGCGCTGCGCGAAGCCTACACGCTGGCGCACAACATCCATGCCAGCGTTTACGGGCGGCCGCTCAAGCCATTCCATTTCAATGCGATCGGGGTGTTGTGCGTTGTGGGCCATCACACTGCGTGCGCCGAGATCAAAGGGTTTCGGTTTTCGGGTCTGCTCGCCTGGCTGATGTGGCGTGGGATTTACCTCGCCAGACTACCGGGCCTGGAACGCAAAGTGCGCGTGCTGGTAGACTGGGTGATCGAATTGTTCTTCCCGCGCGATATTGTGCAGACGATTGAGTTCGATTAAAGGATACAAGATGCTCTCTTCACGCATCACGCCACTGGCGATAAGCGTCATTATCGGCGGCCTGGGTGGGGCTGTTGTGATGGCGCTGGGTTTAGCGACATTCGCGACCGGCGTCGTGCTCGGCGGCGTGTATGGTCTCGTGTTTGCGCTGTTGGGCGCGTCGCGGGCGGTCAGTCCAGGCGCAGGCTTGATCTGGGGACTGGGCTACGCGTTTCTACTTTGGTTGGCCGGCCCGGCAGGCGTTTTCCCGTTATTCGGCGGGATGCCTGAAATGGGCATGCTCGATGTCGTCCGCGCTCACTTCCCAGAACTTGTTGCGTACGTGCTGTGCTTCGGTTTGCCGCTGGGCGTCGTGCTCGGTGCCTGGGGCAGTCTTCGCATGCACTCGAAGCAAGCGCGCTTCAGCCTGCCGCGCGCATTGGTCGTCGGCGGATTGGCGGGCATCGTCGGCGGCTGGGCCTTCGGCGAGTGGATGGCGTCGGTGGATTTCTTTCCGCTCATCGCCGGTCTGGTCAACTCGACTTCGAGCGAAGTCGGCATCATGCTGCACTTTGCGATCGCCGTGTTAATCGGCGCCAGC
>JBOGUH010000311.1:0-1737 GCA_050695975.1 Anaerolineae bacterium | reverse complement strand
CAGCTGCGCAACGCGTTGAGGTCGGGGCTGTCTCTGCCTGCGCCGGCGATCGAGGCGGCGTTGTCGCGGGCGAACGTCGATCCCAAGCGCCGCGCCGAAACGCTCACGCTGCGCGAATGGACAGCGCTTGCCGAGGCGCTACCTCTCCCACACATGGGAGAGGGAAGAAGAGGAGGGAGCGGCAGGGGTTAGGTGAGGTCTGCATACACCCCGCGATACTCCGGCGGCAGCATGGACGCCATCTTTCGCATGATCGTGTCTGTGTATTCCTGCAGCTTCTCGGAGTCCGCGCGACCTTTCGGAAGGCGGAACATTTCTCCCACATACACGTGAACCATCGTTCGCTTCAACCGGCGCAGATTATGCTTGATCTGTTCCGTTCCCCAGATGACCGCCGGCAAGATTGGCGCGTTAGCGCGCGTCGCCAGGTAAGCTGCGCCAATCTTGCCTTCCAGCAGCGCACCGGTCTTGCTGCGCGTCCCCTCCGGCGCGATGCCGAAAGATGTTCCCAGTGCCAGCTCATTCAGCGCGATGCGCAGCGCCTCGCGGCCCGGCTCGCCGCGATCGATCCAGATTGCTCCCAGCCGATCCAACGCCCAGCCGGCGATAAAATCGCTGCGATGCTCGATCGCCGCGAAAATCGTGAAGGGACGCACCGGCATCACCGCAAGCACCACCATCGGGTCGAACGAACTGAGGTGGTTGATCACCCCGATGAAACCGCCTTCCGATGGGAAGTGCTCCATGCCCTGGACGTCGAGACGGGCGACGCATGCGAGCACCAGGCGCGACACGCCGCGCATGAATCGATGAAAGCCGGGCGTCGAGTAGCGGCGCGGCAGATCCGATCGAGGTGAACGCGTCGACGTCATGGTTGAGCCGTCCGTCCTTGCGCAGCGAGTGAGTAATCCGCCGGCAGCGACCCGGCCGGGCCGTTCGGCGCGATGGCGATCTCGAATTCGATGACGCCGCCGGCGGCCAGTGTCCCATCACCGACGATTGCCTGTCGGTAGCCAGTTACCCGGCCCGCCTCATCGTACGTCGTCAGCACCACGCTGACGCCGGCCGCATTGAATCCGCCCTGGCCGGCGATCGATCCGGTGGCTTTGAATTGAAGCCCATCCATCGCGCCCTGCCGGCTAGCGATGACGACCGGCATATACCGGTTTCCCGGTTCGGGCGACGCTTCGGCGCGGATGGCCGTGACGGCGAACGAAGCGACACCGGCGGGCGGCGACACAAATAGCACGCCGAAGGGCGACTTGCCCCCGACCGGTATCACGTCCAGCGCGGCAAAGGCTGCGCCCACGGCGACTTCCGCGCCCGACCCGTCCAGCAAAGCCACGCGCACCTGCGTGTTCTCCAGCGACGTACCCTCCGGGTTCAGCACTTCGCCGAGCACCCACACACTTCTGGCCGGCGTTTCGTACAGCGCCGTCCCCTGGATCGTAACCGGCAGCGGCGTCGGCGTGGGCAGCAGCAAACCGCCGCTGCCCAGAACGAGCTGCCCGGCGCCGATCGGTATGATCAACTGCTGGCCGATTTGCAGCGTCTCCGGCGTCAGCACGCCATTGGCCGCTTGCAGCGCGGCGAGCGAGATATTGTAGCGCTGCGCGATGTCGATCAGCGTCTCGCCGGGTTGGACGATGTGAATCACCGGCGTCGGCGTGGGAGCCGGCGTGAAGGTCGAGGGTGGGGTGCGTTCGCCGGGAAGCCGGGTCGCGCGCGGGGTGGGCG
>JBOGUH010000310.1:0-3219 GCA_050695975.1 Anaerolineae bacterium | reverse complement strand
ACCAAGGAGTCCAATGAGTCACGACGAAATTTTGAAAGGACTGTACGACCACACCCTGCTCGGCCACAAAGACGACACCGCCGCGCTGACGCAGCAGGGGCTGGACGAGAAACTCGATCCAGGTTCCATGCTGTACGACGCGCTGCTGCCTTCGCTGCAAGAGGTCGGGCGGCGCTTCGAGATCGGCGACTTCTTCGTGCCGGAGATGCTGCAATCGGCGCGGGCGATACAGGCCGCGCTCGCTCTGCTGCGCCCGCTGCTGGCCGCGACCGGCGCGAAGCCGCTCGGCCGCTACGTCATGGGCACGGTCAAAGGCGACGTGCACGACATCGGCAAGAACCTGTGCTGCATCATGCTCGAAGGCGCGGGCTTCGAGGTGTTCGACCTGGGCGTGAACGTCTCGCCGGAGAAATTCATCGAGGCGGTGCGCAAGCACGAGCCGCAGATCGTCGGCATGTCGGCCTTCCTGACCACGACGATGCCGATGCTCAAGGTCAACATCGAGACGCTCAAGAAAGCCGGGCTGCGCGACAAAGTCAAAGTGATGGTGGGCGGCGCGCCGGTCACGCAGGACTACGCCGATCGTGTCGGCGCCGATGCGTACTGCCCCGACGCCAGCAGCACCGCGCGCCGCGCGAAAGAGTTCCTCGGCGCGGAAGGCGATGCCCCCGGCGGCGCGCTGGCCGAGGCGATTCAAGCCGCCGAGAAATTGTGGGTCGGCGTCGAGGAAGCCAGTAGTCAGCAATCAGTAGACAGTCGATGAATTTACTCGAACGCTTCGTCATCCCGCTGGAGAAGGTCATCAAAGAGCCAATCTTCGACTGCCGCATGTGCGGCCAGTGCATCCTGCACGACACCGGCCTGACCTGCCCGATGACCTGCCCCAAGAATCTGCGCAATGGGCCGTGCGGCGGCGTCCGGCCCGGCGGCAAGTGCGAAGTCATCCCGGACATGGACTGCGTGTGGGTGAAAGCCTACGAGCGATCGCGCCGGCTGCCGTGGGCCGAACACTTCTTCCAGATCAACCCACCGCTGGACTGGCAGCTGCAGGGCACCTCCTCGTGGGCGAACCTGCTCTCCGGGCGCGATAAAGTCCGGCCGGCCGGATGGGAGGGTCGGGAGCAAGACTTCGATGAGTATGTTGGATTCGCCGAGGGTATGATCGAGGATGCCCTGTGAAAACCGACGGCCGTTTGGAGCGAGTGCTGCGCGGCGGTGGATTCGCAATCACTGCCGAGGTTTCTCCGCCCGACAGCGCTGACCCGGAGTTGGTGCGCCGCAAAGGCGCGCTGCTCAAGGAGCATGTCGACGCCGCCAACGCCACGGACCACACGGGCGCGACGGTGCATATGAGCAGCTGGGCTGTCAGCGCGCTGCTGGCGCAGATGGGTGTCGAGCCGGTCATGCAGATGACGTGCCGCGACCGGAACCGTCTGGCGCTGCAGGGCGACTTGCTGGGCGCAGCCGCTTTGGGCGTGCGAAACGTGTTATGCCTGACCGGCGATCACGTCTCTGTCGGTGATCATCCCGAAGCGAAAGCCGTGTACGATTTAGATTCGCTGCATCTGCTGCGCCTCGCCCGCACGCTGCGAGATGAGGGGGCTTATTTGAGCGGGCGCAAGCTGGCCACGCCGCCGCGCCTATTCCTGGGCGCGGCCGAGAACCCCTTTGCCGCGCCGTTCGAGTTTCGACCTCAGCGGCTGGCCAAGAAGGTCGAAGCCGGCGCCGACTTCGTTCAAACGCAGATCGTCTACGACGTTGAGCGCTTCGTCGCTTTCATGCAGACCGTACGCGATCTGGGATTGCACGAGCGCGTCTTCATCCTGCCCAGCGTCGGCCCGCTCCGATCGGCGCGCATGGCGCGCTTTATGCGCGATCGTGTGCCGGGTGTGGTCGTCCCCGACGAAGTGATGGCGCGCATCGAACGCACCCCCGAAGATCGACAGGCGGCTGAAGGCATCAACCTGTGCGTCGAGATCATCCAGCGCCTGCGCGAGATTCCAGGTGTGGCCGGTGTGCACATCATCGCTGTACGCTGGGAGCAGGTGGTTGCGGAAATCGTCGAGCGAGCCGGGCTGGCCCGCAGCTCGGTGGCGGTGCCGGCATAAGAACTATCCAAAAACGTAGGCGGGGCATCCCGATGCCCGCCCAGCCGCACATGGGGATGCGCTGCTATGAGGCTACGAGGTTTTCGGATACGCTCGAAGATCGAACAAGAAAAATGGAAACCGTCCTCACGTCCAAAACCAGAACCGTCGTCATCAGCCCGGAGCGGCCGTTCGTGATCATCGGCGAGCGGATCAATCCAACGGGCCGCAAGAAGCTCGCCGTCGAGATGGCGGCGCTGGATATGAGCCGCGTTCGGCGCGATGCGTTGACTCAGGTAGCAGCCGGCGCGCACATGTTGGACGTGAATGCCGGTGTGCCGGCGGTTGATGAAGCGGAGTTGCTCGTCGCCGCCGTGCGCGCCATCATGGAAGTCGCCGACGTGCCGCTCTGCTTGGATTCGTCCGTCGTCGAGGCGCTCGAAGCCGCGCTGCCGGTGGTTGAAGGCAAGCCGCTGGTCAACTCCGTCACCGGCGAGGACGAGCGGCTCGAACGCATTTTGCCGCTGGTGAAGAAATATGGCGCCGCGGTGATCGGCATGGCCAACGACGAGACGGGCATCTCGAACGATCCGCAATACCGGCTGGGCGTCGCCCGCAAGATCGTTCAGCGCGCGCAGGACTACGGCATCCCGCCGCAGGACGTGGTGATTGATCCCCTGGCGCTCACCGTCGCCGCCGATTCGCAGGCAGTGTCTCTCACCCTGGAGACGATGCGGCTCATCCGCGACGAGCTCGGCGTGAACATGATCTGCGGCGCAAGCAATGTCTCCTTCGGCTTGCCCGATCGCCCCGCCGTGAATGCCGCGTATCTTCCGTTGGCGATGCTGTGCGGACTGACCTGCGCCATCACGGATCCGACCGTGCCGATCATTTACCAATCGATTCTCGCCAGCGACTTGCTCTTGGGGCGTGATGAGTACGCGGTGACGTGGATAGCCAAGTTCCGCGAAAAACAGAGAGTGGTAAGTAGTAAGCAGTAAATAGTTTCCTGTCGAACCAACGCGCCGATGCGTTGTTCACCAAAACCGATCCGATTACCAATTACCAATTACCAATTACCAATTACTACTGTGAAGTACCAGATCACCTTTCTCCCTCAACACCTCATCAC
>JBOGUH010000309.1:0-2990 GCA_050695975.1 Anaerolineae bacterium | reverse complement strand
ACCTGCGCGTGATCGGCTGGCCCGACGATACGGGTGAGCTCGCGCGCGATCTGCGCGCGCTGGCGATCGATACGACCTCGCCGCTCAGGGCCGATGATCTGCTGCGCGTCGCGAATCTGCCGTCCGTGCGTTGGATCGAACCGGCCGGCCGGCCTCGGCTCCTGAACGACGTGGCCCGCACGATCATGCGCGTCGATCCGGTCTGGCAGAACCGCTCACTGTTCGGGGCCGGGCAGATTGTTGCCATCACCGATTCCGGTCTCGATACCGGGATCACGGCGACGCTCAGTCCAGATTTCGCCGGGCGTCTGGTCGCCACGCACGTGTTGACGACGACCGGCGATCTCGGCGATAACATCGGGCATGGCACCCATGTCGCCGGGTCGGTGGCCGGCGCAGGGGTACAGTCGGGGGCTAATCCGGCGCAGCATCAGTATACCGGGTCGTTCGCCGGCGTCGCGCCCGAGGCGGGCATGGTCATCCAGGCGTTTGAAGCCGATATCTTCGGCGCGATCACCGGCCTGCCCGACGATTATTACCAGCTGTATAGCCAGTCGTATGCCGATGGCGCGCGGCTGCATACGAATAGCTGGGGCGACTACACCGGCCCGATCACAGACACCGAGGCGGCCTTTGGCGGCTATCCCTATGGGTCGCAGCGCACCGATCAGTTTGTGTGGGACAATCCCGACATGGCGATCTTCTTCGCAGCCGGCAATTCGGGCGTAGATGGGACGCCCGGCCCGCTCGGCCTGTGCATCGGCGGCGACGGCGTGATCGACCCCGACTCGTTGCTGGCTCCCGGCACAGCCAAGAATGTCATCACCGTCGGCGCATCGGAGAACCAGCGCAGCAGCGGCGGGTTGAGCGGCCTCCCCTGGCTTCTCCTGAATTTCTGCTTTGCGACGCAGCCGATTGCGACCGATCTGATATCTAACCACTCGAACGGCATGGCCGCCTTTTCCTCACGCGGCCCGACAGACGACGGCCGGGTCAAGCCGGATCTTGTCGCACCCGGCACGAACATCGTGTCGAGTCGATCGCATTACCCCGGCGCCACGACGCTCTGGGGACAACACGAAACGAACGCGGACTACACCTACTCCGGCGGCACCTCGATGGCGACGCCGCTGACCGCCGGGGCCGGTGTCCTCGCCCGCCAGTGGCTGATCACGCGCGGCATCGCGAATCCTAGCGGCGCGGC
Source organism: Anaerolineae bacterium (assembly GCA_050695975.1). GTDB lineage: Bacteria > Chloroflexota > Anaerolineae > Fen-1058 > Fen-1058 > DASSFZ01. The sequence continues at coordinate 1,786 of JBOGUH010000309.1, read as the reverse complement.
GGTCAAGGCCGCGCTGCTCAACACGACTGCCGACATCGCTCCGGGGCAGTACGGCACGGGATCGACACAGGAGATCCCGTTCAGCTGGCCCAACAGCGTCGCCGGATGGGGACGCGCCGACCTGGGCTTTATCACTGCATCGTCACCATATGCGCTGTGGGTTGACGATCACGCGACCGGTCTTGCGACCGGCGCGGTCGTGACGTATACCGATGCTCTCACCCACCCGCTGGAGGTCGTCACGAATACGCAGCCGCTGCGAGTGCTGCTCGCTTGGACCGATCCGCCCACGTCGCTCTCCGCCAGCGCGCAACTGGTGAACGATCTCGACCTGGTCGTGGCCGGGCCAGGCGGCGTGACCTACTACGGCAACAATGTCATGACGGGTGATCGTATCAATAACGTCGAGGGCGTGATCATCAATAATCCTCCGGTCGGCGAGTATCGTGTGCAGGTGCATGCCTACAACGTCCCGATCGCTGCGCAGCCGTACGCGCTGGCGGTAGGTGGGCCCCTCAGCACACAAGGCCAGTTGACGCTCGCGAAGACGGCTAATCCGGCGACCGAAGTTGCGCCGGGTGGGTTGATCACCTACACGCTGAGCGCCGGCGCGCAGGGTGGGGCGGTCGATGGCGCCGTGCTCACCGACGCACTGCCGCTGAGCACGACATTCGTGAGCGCAAGCGATATATATACTCTCACCGGCTCCACCGTGTCGTGGGCGCTGGGCAACCTGGCGTCCGGGCAAAACGTCACACGCACGCTCACGGTCAGCGTGCTGCCAGGCACGCCAGGCGGCGCGCTGATCCGTAATACGAGTTATCAGGTGAGCGGCACGAGCGCCGCAGCTGTCAATGGGTTGCCGGTCAACGTGGCGGTGGCGGCGCAAAACGTGCGGATCTGGCTGCCGCTGGTGCTGCGCCAGTAATCGTTCTGTGATGATGACGCTATCGCCCCACCATCCTCATTATCAAGGAGCATGAAATGTCGTCTACGATTCACCCTCCGGTTGCGCCTGTGCGCCTCCACGAAATAAGCCTGCACGACGAGGTGCGGATCGATCCCTACTTCTGGCTGCGGGACCGATCCGATCCGGAGGTGATCGCGTATCTGACTGCCGAGAACGCCTACACCGAGCAGATGATGCAGCACACGCAGGCCCTGCGGGAGCAGCTGTACGCCGAGATGCGAGGCCGTATCAAGGAGACCGACTTCACCGTCCCTGAGAAACGCGATGACTATTACTATTACTCGCGCACTGAAGAGGGCAAGCAGTACCCGATTTATTGCCGCAAGCATGGCAGTCCCGATGCGCCGGAGGAAATCCTACTCGATCAGAACGCGCTGGCCGAAGGGCAGTCTTACTGCCGGATCGGCGTGTATCGGGTCAGCCCGAACCATCGGCTTTTAGCTTACTCCGTAGACACTTCCGGCGCGGAGATGTATACCTTGTTCGTGAAAGACCTCGATACCGGCGTCTTGCTTCCGGATCAGGTGCCCAATACCTACTATAGTGTCGAGTGGGCGAACGACAACCGGACCCTCTTCTACAACGTGCTCGACGACGCGAAGCGACCCTTCAAGCTGTATCGTCACACGCTCGGCGCCGATCCCTCGCAAGATGGGCTGGTCTATCACGAACCCGACGATATGTTTTTCCTGTGGATGACGAAGACGAAGAGCCAGGCGTACCTGCTCATCAACTTGAGAAGCACGAGTACCACCGAGGTGCGCTATGCGCCTGCCGACCAGCCAGAGGCCGAATTCGCGATCATCCAGCCTCGCC
>JBOGUH010000308.1:0-4051 GCA_050695975.1 Anaerolineae bacterium | reverse complement strand
TATTTACCGATCGCACCGACGATGAAGTTCGCCGGGCCGTGGACGACCTACGCCAGCGCGGCGCGCGCGCCATCGCACTCGATCTGCGGGACAACGGCGGCGGCCTGCTGCAAAGCGCTGTGGACGTGACGGGCGAGTTCGTCGATGGCCTGGTGATGATCGAGCTGCGCCGAGACGGCAGCGAACAGCAGTTTCTCGCTCCGAGCGGCGGCAGCGCGCGCGACTTGCCGTTAGCCATCCTGGTCAACCACAGCACCGCCAGCGCCAGCGAGATCGTCGCGGGGGCGCTGCGCGATCGAGGCCGCGCCATCTTGGTCGGCGAACTGACCTACGGCAAAGGCTCCGTGCAGAGCATCTTCCAACTGGCGGACGGTGCGTCGCTGCACGTCACCACTGCCGAATGGCTCACGCCGAGCCGCCGCCCATTCAACGGCCAGGGACTACAGCCAGACATCGAAGTCGTGCGCACGGCAGACGATCGCGCGGCCGGGCGCGATCCGGTGCTCGATCGAGCCGTGGCCTATTTGCAGTCGCGGCCAGTTCCTCGAGTCCCTTGAGTTCTTTGAGCGCCCCGTGCGGGGGCTGCCCCGCGAGGGAACTAAGGAACTCTGGGAGCTCACTCGAAAGGATCGAAAGACACTCATGGACCAAAGCGCTCGTAATTTACTGTATGGATTGTTGATCGTGATTATCCTGGTGGGAGCGGGATCGGCCACCTTTGTCATCGGTCTGAACATTGGCCGCGCGGAATCGACCGCGCCGATCACGGCGCAACCCATCCGCGAGGGGCCCACGCCGGCTGCCGACTCGCAAGCCACCGCCGCGCCATCCCCAACGCCGGATGGCGACATTCGCCCCGAACTCGAAATCTTGCGGGAAGCTTACGACCTCATTCAGTCGGAATACTACGGCGATGTCCCCGATGACACCCAGCTGACATATGGCGCGATCCGCGGCATGCTTCAGCGCCTGGGCGACGAGCACACAGGGTTCCTCGAACCCTCCATCGCCCAACGAGAACGGGAAACACGCTCGGGCACGTATAACGGCATTGGCGTGCTGGTGGACTTGAACGACAGCCAGAAGCTGGAGGTCGTCCGTGTCTTCAGGGGCTCGCCCGCTGAAGCGGGGGGCATACGCGCCGGAGATCAGATCGTCAGCGTCGACGGTCGATCGATCGTCGGCTTGAGCCTGGACGAAATGATCGCATTGGTGCGGGGCCCGGCGGGCACCGACGTGAACCTGAGTATTGAGCGGCCGGGCGCCGACGAACCATTCGACGTCGTCGTCATGCGCGCCCAGATCGAAATCCCGCTGGTCGAAGCGCGCATGATCGGCTCGGACATTGCTTACGTCAGTTTGACCTCGTTCGACGCGCGGGCCACGGATCAGCTGGCCCGCGAGATCGGCTCTTTGCTCGCGCGCAATCCCAATGGGCTCATCTTCGACCTGCGCAGCGACCCCGGCGGCTTCCTCGACCAGGCCATCGACGTTTCCGACTTGTTCCTGGACGAAGGGCTGGTCATGATCGAGCGTAACCGCGATGGAAGCGAGCAGCGCTTCGACAGTGACTCCGGCGATCTGGCGGAGACAATCCCGCTGGTCGTTCTTGTCGACAGAGGCTCGGCCAGCGCCAGCGAGATCGTCGCCGGCGCGATTCAAGACCGCGAGTGTGGTGTATTGATCGGCACGCTGACGTTCGGCAAAGGATCGGTGCAGAACGTGCACACGCTGTCCGACGGCAGCGAGCTGCGCGTGACGATCGCGCGTTGGTTCACGCCCAACGATCGTGCGATCCACGGCGAGGGCCTGGAACCCAACATCGTCGTCGAAGCGGGCGATGACCCGGCGCAAGACCTCCAGCTCGATCGGGCCGTCGAATACCTGCGAACCGGCAAGTAGGAGGCGACTCTCGCAGATCCCCGAAGCGCAGCGGAGGGGACAGTCGCCGAAGCGAACATGGCCAAAAAAGTGGCATCGTCCGATCCAAAAGCACGCCACAGCGAGGTCAAGGTGGTCGCGACCAATCGCACGGCCACGCACGACTACGCTATCGACGAGCGCTTCGAGGCAGGCGTCGCGCTGCTGGGAACGGAAGTCAAGTCGATTCGCGACGGCGGGGCCAACTTGCGCGAGGGGTACGTGCAGGTGCGCGGCAGCGAAGTGTTCCTCGTCAACACACACATCGCGCCCTACGATCCGGCCGGCCGCTCCGGCCACGATCCGCTTCGGCCCCGCAAACTCCTGCTGCACAAGAAGGAAATCGACCGACTGACCCAACGCACACAGGAACGCGGCTGGACAATCGTCCCGCTGAAGTTCTATCTCAAAAACGGGCGTGTGAAGATCGAAATTGCACTGGCGCGCGGCAAGCGTCAGTTCGACAAACGCGAAGCGATCGCCAAACGCGACGCGCAGCGGCAGATCGATCGCGCGCTGAAGGAACGACGCGGGTGAGTGATGTCTTCCATGACAGTTCGGGCCGGGCGATCCGCTCGCTGGCCGGGCTGAACGATCGGCCCGAAGCCGATCGGGTTGCGGCTTACCGCAGCCTGCTGCCCGACGCTGTGTTCACCCGCTTCGGGATCGATCCCGCGCACCCGGTCGACGCCGAAGGACGACCGCTGTTCGCCGTGAAAGCTGTGCCCGGCGCCGGCTCGGTCGAGATCGAGTTTCGGCATCGGGCCGACGCGCGCGATGTGGTGATCTACGCTCACCTCGCCGATACGCCCAACAACCAGATCATCGTGCTGCTGTTCGTGGTCAACGACCCCGATTCGCCGCGTTTCGACGTCGATCGCAACTGGCGCGGCGAACGGACGAAGTTCGGCACGCTCAGCCGGAACATCGAGGCCGAACAGGCCGCCCTGCAGGCCGGATTAGCGCCCGGGCAAGTGCGGCGTGGGCTGAGGTTGAGCCGCGCGCTGCTGGGTCTCTTTGAAACGTTTATCAGCCGATTGGGCCACGAGATGTTCTTCTTGGAGCCGCTCGCCTACCACACTGCGATCTTGTTCGAGCGTTACGGCTGTGCCTACAGTCAGGGCCATAAAAAGATGACGTGGGTTCATCAGGCCTTCCAGCCGGGCGGCGAGCTATTCACGCAGCTGGACGGCTCGACGCCCTTCCGCATGCGAGGCGCCGACAAGACCGTGCGCGGCCGCTCATGGGCCATTCAGGACGGCATTCTGGGCGAGCCGTTCACCGATGTGCACATGTACAAGCACGTCGGCAAAGTTGCGGGCGTGCAAACCTTTCCTGAAGCAGTGTGGTAGAATCAATCGGTAACTCTCGGCAAGCCGGCGCACATTAACAACTGAATGCACATCGGGTATTGAACGACACTCCTAGAATCTTGATCCTTGTGTGAAGGAGATAAACCATGACCGAAACAGATGGAGTAGGCTTATTTATCGATTTCGATAACGTTCGCTATTCACTGCTCAACGAACGTGGCAAAGAGATCGATCCCAGAGACTTGATGAACAAAGCGAAGCGATACGGCCGCGTCGTCGCCGCCAAAGCGTACGCTGATTTCTCGGAGCACCCGCCCGAGTTCAGGCGCAGTTTGGAAGTTGCCGGTATCGATGTGCGCGACATCCCCAAAGGCGGCGGCATTCGAAGCAAGAGCAAGAAATCGTCTCCTGAAATCGCGATGGTGCTGGACGTGTTCGAGCTGCTGCTCGACCGGCCCAGCATCGGCACCTTGATGCTGATGACCGGCGATCGCGACCTGATCCGGCTGGTGACGATGGCCCGCCACCGGTTTGGCAAGCGCGTGGTGATTTCCGGCGTTCCTGAAACGGTTAGCCGCGACCTGGCCGCCGCTGCCGATGCGCTTGACCCGCTGGTGCTTCCCATCCAGGAACCGGCTGCACTGCCGGTCGTCGCCCCGCTGCCGCCCGCGGACACGTCGCCGGCGGAGGTCTCCGACGAGGAACTCCGGTTGATACGATCGATCCGATTTCACCAGGATCGGCCCTATCGATCGTTCAACTTCCTGGCCGAAAAAGCGGCGTCGGAGCGCAATCCGAATCGGGTCGGCGATCTAGAG
>JBOGUH010000307.1:0-2412 GCA_050695975.1 Anaerolineae bacterium | reverse complement strand
GGCCTGACCGTATTGCTGTTGATCATGTTCGTGATCGGCGGCGCGTACGACCTGCGCCGCAATCCGGCCTGGCTGGATATGATGGCGGCGATTGCGCGTGGCACGTTGATCGCCGTGGTGTTGGTGGCCATCGTGACGTTTATCGACCGGGGGCTGCTGGCCTCGCGCCTGCTGTTCCTGTACGATGTGGTGCTCATCGTCATCTTGCTGGGCGCCAGTCGTGTGGTGTGGGGCGTCGCCCTATCCCGGCTGCGCAAGCGGGGTATCGGCGTCGCGCGCGCGCTGATCGTCGGCGCGGGCGAAGTCGCTCGCACGGTGATGCGCACGATCATTGCGCGGCCGGAACTGGGTTTTCAGATCACCGGATTCGTAGACGATCACCCCGAACGCGGCGGGACGAACATCGGCCCGTTCCGCGCGCTCGGCGCGATTGACAAAATCCCCTCGATCCTGGACGGCAACGCCGTCGACGAGGTGATCATCACGCTGCCCTGGTCGAATCACACCCGCATCCTGGGCATCGTGCAGCAGTGCGAAGCGCGCGGCGTGCGCTCGCGCATCGTACCCGACCTGTTCCAGATGAGCCTGACCAGCGTGGACGTGGACGACCTGGGCGGCATCCCGTTGATCGGCCTGCGCGTGCCGTCGCTGCGCGGGGCGAACATCCTGGTCAAGCGCGTTTTCGATCTGGCGATCGGCGTCCCGCTGACCCTGCTGGCGCTGCCCCTCGCAACGATCATCGCCGTGTTCATCAAACTCGATTCGCCCGGTCCAGCCGTGTTCACGCAGTCACGCATCGGCATGCACAGCCAGCCGTTTGAGTGCTTCAAGTTTCGCTCGATGCGGCACGGCGCGGAAGAGGAAGTCGAGGTGCTGCGCGATCGCAACGAGGCGAGCGGCCCGCTGTTCAAAATGAAGCGTGATCCACGCCGCACCCGCGCCGGCCGGTTTTTGCGCCGCTTCAGCCTGGACGAACTACCGCAGCTGTTCAACGTGCTGCGCGGCGAGATGAGCCTGGTCGGCCCGCGCCCGCCGCTGCCCGCCGAAGTGGACCAGTATCAGGATTGGCACAAGCAGCGGCTGGCCGCGCAGCCCGGCATGACCGGACTGTGGCAGGTGTCCGGCCGCAGCGATCTGAGCTTCGACGAGATGGCGCTGCTGGACATCTATTACATCGAGAACTGGTCGTTACTGCTAGACGTGAAGATCATGCTGCGGACGATCCCGAAGATCCTGTCGGGAAACGGGGCGTATTAGCGTATCGCATATCGCGTATCGCTCGTTGGCTGGTACTCGTGCTATACTCAGCCCTGACTCTCTACATTCATCATTCAACATTCGTCATTCCAACATGCCTCTCATCCCGATCGGCCTCGGCTGGCTGGCGGGCCTCTGGGCTACCTTCGCCTTCCAACTTCCGGCGACGCTGCTGCTCGTCGCGCTCATCGTCCCGCTTGCCGGACTGATCTTGTGGCGCAGCGATCCGCGCGTTCGCCTGGCGTGGATCGCGCTGCTCGCCGCGCTCCTCGGCGGGATGCGCGCCGCGTCAACCCAACCTATCTTCGATGCGAACGATCTGGCCACTTACAACGATCGGGGCGAAGTCACCGTCACCGGTCTGATTGACGATTACCCCGATCGGCGCGACACGTTCGTCAACCTGCGCGTGCGCGCCGAGACGCTGGCCCTTCACGAATCTGAGGCTCCCGCCGATCCCATCCCGATTGAAGGCATCGTCCTCGTCCGCGCCGATCGGCTCACCGACTATCGTTATGGCGATCGCCTCGAAGTGACCGGCGCGCTTCAGTCGCCGCCGGAATTCGCCACGTTCAACTACCGGGACTATCTGGCCGGCAAGGGCGTGCATTCGATCATCGATCGGCCGCGCATCGAGCGGTTGGCGCGTGATCAGGGCAGCCCGATCCTCGCCGCGCTATTCGATCTCAAGGATCGCGCGCGCGATACCACCGCCGCGATTTTGCCCGAGCCGCAGGCTGCGCTGCTCACCGGCATTCTGTTGGGCGATGAGGCAGGCATCCCGCTGAGCGTGAAAGACGATTTTCGCCGCACGGGCACCAGCCATATTGTGGCGATAAGCGGATACAATTTTGCGGTCTTGATCTCGCTTGTCTCCGTTCCGGCGGTTCGCCTGTTCGGGCGGCGGCGCGCGTTCCCCGTCCTGCTGCTCCTGGTGTTTGGCTACACGGTTCTGGTCGGCGCGAGCGCCTCCGTCGTGCGCGCGGCGATCATGGGCGGGCTGACATTGCTGGCGACTTACCTCGGCCGGCAGGCTACTGCGCTCAACTCGCTCTTCGCCGCCGCGATCCTCATGACGCTGCTCGATCCATTTACGCTGGGCGATGCCGGCTTTCAGCTCAGCTTCGCCGCGACGCTCGGCCTGGTGTTGTACAC
>JBOGUH010000306.1:0-10398 GCA_050695975.1 Anaerolineae bacterium | reverse complement strand
GAACGGACATCCCTCTTTGAAGAGATGGCCGACCACTATGATACCCGCAACAAGATTGTGCACGGCGCGTCCTTGGAGAAGAAGCACTTGCGGATCATTCAAAATGATGAGCCTTTGCGCAACATTGTACGCCGGCTTCTCGTAGCGTTTCTACATCTCGCAAAGTCGCCACAGTACTCGCTGGACAAACAGTTTTATCAACAACTCGACAGCATACTTCAACATTCTCGACGACGCTCTGAACTTCGCAAAGCAATGGGGTTGTCACAAGCCGAATCTTAGTCGGAGCCGTATCGCCGTGTACACCTTGCGAAATCGCTGCCCAACAGGGTTAAGCCTATGAGAACAGACCATCTCAGTCAGCGCAAACGTCAAAGACTACAGACGACCAGACGAACCCCTCGTAACCGCAAGAGCGCGCGGAACGTCCCGCGCTCTTATTACTGGTGGCCGATCACGGACACTAAAATCCGCCGCGCGGCCAAGAAGATCGCTGAAACAGCTCACCCCGAAAAGATCGTCTTGTTCGGTTCGTTTGCCTACGGCCGGCCAACGCCGGACAGTGACGTGGATCTGCTGGTTATCATGGAAAGCGATCTGAGGCCGCACGCTCGCTCAGTCCAGGTATCCGAGATTCTCAACCCGCGCCCATTTCCAGTGGATATCATTGTCCGAACACCCGCTGAGATCGAGGAACGCTTACACATCGGCGACTGTTTCTTCCGCGAGATATTGAGCAAGGGCAAAGTGTTATATGAGCGCTCATCCCGTTGAGGAGTGGGTCAAGAAAGCGGAGGATAACTACATTAGCGCTATGACCTTAGCGCGCCGCCGCAACCAGCGTGTGCCTGATGTTGTCTGTAACCAATGTCAGCAATGTGCTGAGAAGTATCTGAAGGCACTATTGGTTCGACATCGCATGGACTTCCCCAAGACACACGACTTGACACAGCTCAAAGATCTGGTGATGCGAGTTGACGCTGATGTCCAGCTGATCAATGCCTATCTCGCAATACTCAATCCGTACGGGATCGACATTCGATATCCAGGACTTGAAGCGACGGTCAAGGATGCTCGGGACGCAGTACAGGCAATGAAAGAGATACGCAAATTCGTGCGATCGAAGTTAGGTTTGAGAAGCAAGTAGATCGGTAGAAGGCCAAAGACTATGTTCAAAAAAGTTCTGGTCGCCAACCGAGGCGAGATCGCCGTCCGCATTTTGCGAGCGTGCCGCGAGCTCGGCATCCAAACCGTGGCCGTCTACTCCGAGGTCGATCGCAACGCGCTACACGTGCGCTACGCCGACGAGGCTTATTGCATCGGCCCGGCCCCGTCGCGCGAATCGTACCTGCGCGCCGACGTGATCCTGGACGTCGCCCAGCGCGCACAGGCCGACGCGATCCATCCCGGCTACGGTTTCCTGGCCGAGCGCAGCGACTTCGCCGAGGCGTGCGAACGCAGCGGCATCGCATTTATCGGCCCAAAGCCGTCGGCGATCGCGGCGATGGGCGACAAGGCTGTCGCCCGGGCGACCGTGCAGAAAGCCGGCGTGCCGGTCGTCCCCGGCACGGAAGGCGAAGGCGGCTTGCCCGACGACGAGATCATCGCTATCGCACCCCAGATTGGCTTCCCGCTGTTGATTAAAGCGACCGCAGGGGGTGGCGGGAAGGGCATGCGCCGGGTCGAGAAGATGGAGGATTTGCCTGGCGCGCTAGCCTCGGCGCGGCGCGAGGCCGAATCCGCCTTCGGCGACGGATCGGTGTATCTGGAGAAGCTGGTCGTCGGCGCGCGACACATCGAGATTCAGCTGCTGGCCGACACACAGGGCAACGTGATCCACCTCAACGAGCGTGAGTGCAGCCTGCAGCGCCGCCACCAGAAAATCATCGAGGAATCCCCGTCGATGGCTATCGATGCGGACTTGCGCGCGCGCATGGGCGAAGTCGCGGTCAAAGCAGCCCAGGCGGTGCGCTATGTCAACGCCGGCACGATCGAGTTCCTGGTGGATAAAGACAAGAACTTCTACTTTCTGGAGATGAACACGCGCCTACAAGTGGAGCACCCGATCACCGAGCTGGTCACCGGCGTGGACATCGTCAAAGAGCAGATCCGCGTCGCGCGCGGGCGGCAGCTGCGCTACACGCAGGACGACATCGGCATCAACGGCTGGGCGATCGAGTGCCGCATCACGGCCGAAGACCCGTTCAACAACTTCATTCCGTCAACAGGTCGCATCACGCGGCTCAGCCTGCCGACCGGGCCGGGCGTGCGCGTCGATACCGGCGTGTACGAAGGCTTCGAGGTCACGCCGTATTACGATCCCCTGATCGCCAAGCTGATCTGCTGGGGCGAGACGCGCGGCGAGGCAGTCCTGCGCATGCGCCGCGCGCTGGAAGAATTCCGCATCATCGGCATCAAGAGCAGCATTCCCTTTCACCAGGCGATGATGGACAGTCACCGCTTCCTGGCCGGATCGTTCGACACGCGCTTCGTCGAGGAACGCTTCTTGATCGACGAAGAGCCGCAGCCGGAACAGATGCGTGTGGCGGCGATTATCGGCACGCTGGTGGCGCACAACCGCGGCCAGCACGCCGCGCAGGTCGTTCGCCGCGCCGAACGCGATACCAGCAATTGGAAGTGGCTGGCGCGCTGGGAGAGATTACAAAGGTGAGGAAGTGAAATACGCGACGACGGTCGGAGAACACACGTACATCATCGAGATCAACCGCGACGGCGAGATCGTCATCGACGGCGAGGCGTACGCGGCCGACCTGCAATCGATCGATGGACTCGGCACGTTTTCTTTGATACTGAGCAACGCATCGCACGAGGCGCTGGTCGAGGAGCGCGAGGGCGCCATCGGCGTGCTGCTGCGGGGGCAATTCTATCCGGTCAGGGTCGAAGACGAGCGCGCCCGGCGGCTGGCGGAGTCGTCGCGCGGCCTGGGCACGCCGAGCGGCGAGGTCCTGCTCAAATCGCCGATGCCGGGCTTGATCGTCGCCGTGAAAGTGCATTCTGGCCAAAACGTGAACAAGGGCGAGACGCTGGTCATCCTCGAGTCGATGAAGATGGAAAACGAGCTCAAGGCTCCGCGCGATGGAAAGGTCGGCGCGGTGCGCGTTGAGCCGAAGCAGGTGGTCGAGCAGGGACAGACGCTGGTAACGATTGAATGAGCGATCACGGTATCGAGACCGAAGTCAAATTTCGCGCGGCCGATCTGGGCGCGCTGCGCGCCAGCCTGATCGCCCAAGGTGCGGTCGTCACACAGTCGCGCCATCTCGAGCGCAATACGCTGTTCGAGGATGCCGATCGCAGCCTGGCGCGTCGCGGGATGCTGCTGCGCCTGCGCGATGCGCTCGATACGCACCTCACGCTCAAAGCCCCCGCCCCACCCGACCAGCAGAGCAGCCAGCACAAAGCGCGCGTCGAGATCGAGATCACGGTCAGCGCCTACGAGGCAGCCTTTGCGATCCTGACGGCATTAGGCTACTCGCCGGCGTGGCGCTACGAGAAGTACCGCGAATCGTTTCGCCTCGACGACGTGATCGTCGCGCTCGACCACACGCCGATCGGCGACTTCGTCGAAATCGAAGGGCCGCCCGACGCGATCCGGCCGCTGGCCGAGCGGCTGGGCTTCGATTGGACCGCGCGCAATCTACAGACGTACCGCGAACTGTTCAACGCGGCCGGGCTGACCGATCGGACGGATATGGTATTCGAGGTGCGACACACGTAGGGGGTGGGCAGCCGCCCACCTGCTCCCGCTGAGTCCGTGACTCGGCGGCTTAGCGGCGGGTTATGAACCCGCCGCAAGCAACCGCAGGGCGACGCATTTACGAAGTGCGTCGCACCAGCCAAAGGTCTAACATGAACACCCCATCCAACCCCAAGCATAACTGGGAAGCGCGCGCCGTCGAACCATCGATCGGGAAGCAGGCCGAGCGCAAGCCGCGCTTCACCACTGCGTCCGACATCGAACTCGACCGTATCTACACCGCCGAGGATAGGCCCCAAACCGATGACACGCGTGACCTGGGATTTCCAGGCGAATATCCGTTCACGCGCGGCGTGCAGCCGACGATGTATCGCGGCCGGCTGTGGACGATGCGCCAGTATGCCGGTTACGCCTCGGCGGCCGAGAGCAACGCGCGCTACAAGTATCTGCTGGACCAGGGGCAGACCGGTCTGTCGGTCGCGTTCGACCTGCCGACGCAGATTGGTTACGACGCCGACGATCCGATGAGCGAGGGTGAAGTCGGCAAGGTCGGCGTGAGCATCTCGTCGATCCACGACATGATGCGGCTGTTCGACGGCATCTCACTCGCCAAGGTTTCCACGTCGATGACGATCAACGCTCCGGCGGCAGTCCTGCTGGCGATGTATATCGCGGCTGGCAAGCGGCAGGGCGTCGAACCGCGGCGCCTGCGCGGCACGGTGCAAAACGACATCCTCAAAGAGTACATCGCGCGCGGCACCTATATCTATCCACCCGCCCCGGCGATGCGTCTGATCACCCACGTCTTTCAATACTGCGCCGAGCACGCGCCGCACTGGAACACGATCAGCATCTCCGGCTACCACATCCGCGAGGCGGGCAGCACCGCCGTGCAAGAAGTCGCCTTCACGTTGTCGAACGGCATCGCCTACGTGCAGGCGGCGATCGACGCCGGGCTGGACGTCGACGCGTTCGCCTCGCAGATTTCCTTCTTCTTCAACGCGCACAACAACTTCTTGGAAGAAGTAGCCAAGTTCCGCGCCGCGCGCCGCCTATGGGCGCATACGATGCGCGAGCGGTTTGGCGCACACGATCCCAAGTCGTGGATGATGCGCTTCCACGCGCAGACCGGCGGATCGACGCTCACGGCGCAGCAGCCAGAGAACAACGTGGTTCGCGTCGCGCTGCAGGCGCTGGCCGCCGTGCTGGGCGGGACGCAATCGCTGCACACCAACTCGCGCGACGAGGCGCTGTGGCTGCCGACGGAAGAATCCGCCCGCATCGCGCTGCGCACGCAGCAGATCATCGCCTACGAATCCGGCGTGGCCGACACGATCGATCCGCTGGGCGGCTCGTACCTCGTCGAGCATTTGACGGACGAGATCGAGCGGCGCGCGCGCGCTTACATCGATCGCATCGACGCGATGGGCGGCGCGCTGGCCGCCATCGAGCGTGGATATATCCAGCAGGAGATCGCCGACGCGGCATACGCCTATCAACAGGCGGTCGAAGGCGGCGAGCAGATCGTCGTCGGCGTGAACCGGTTCCAAACGAACGAGGAGCCGCATCTGGAGCGCTGGCAGGTCGATCCGGCGATCGAGCGCGAGCAGCGCCAGCGGCTGGCCGAGCTGCGGCAGGCGCGCGACAACCACACCGTCGCCGAGCTGCGGGCCCGACTGGACGCGGCGGCTCGCGACGGCTCGAACCTCATGCCGCTGTTGATCGCATGCGTCGAGAACGATGTGACACTGGGAGAAATCTGCGGTACACTCAGGCAGGTGTGGGGGGAATACAAACCGTCGGTGGGGATTTAGTCACGTAGTCTGGTAGTCTTATAGTCGAATAGTCAGAAGCCTGACTGTGCGACGATCCGACTAATCGACTACACGACTACTTGACTAATCGACTACAGGACTAATATGGCTATCAAACGCATCGATCACATCGCGATCGTCGTCGAAAACATCGATGCTGCCCTTAACTTCTGGGAAGACGCGCTGGGGCTCGACGTATCCCATATCGAGGATGTGATTGACCAGCATGCGCTGGTCGCTTTCCTGCCGTCCGGTCAAAGCGAGGTGGAACTGGTCGAGCCGACGAGCAAGATGAGCGGCGTCGCCAAGTACCTGGACAAGCGCGGGCCGGGCATGCATCATATCTGCTTCGAGGTGGATGACATCCGGTCGACGCTGACCAAGCTCAAGCGTCACAACGTGCGCTTGATCAACGAAGAGCCGACGATCGGCACCGGCGGCAAGCAGATCGCCTTCATTCATCCCAAGAGCACCAACGGGGTGCTGGTCGAACTCTACGAGCTGACGCCGGAGGAACCCCGCCGCCGCCGTGAGATCATCCGCCGCATGCGGCGCCGATTGGTGGCGCGAGGCTACGTCGCCAGCGCTGGCCTGCGCGAGTTCGTCCGCGCCTGGCGGGGTCGTGACAGGCGTGCAGGCAAGACGCGCGCAAGATCGCGCGTGAACTGACCGCACGATCTCGCTCGATTCAACCACGCTGTAGGGAAAGCTATTTTGATTGACGACGTGTTTCTCGCAGCGCTCGTGATCGCGATTGCCCTCGACGCCGCATTGATTTGGCTTCGGCAGCGGTCCGAGCGGCGTCAAATTCATTCGACACAAGTCGCCGACCTGCGCGGTACCCCCCGCCCGCTAACACCTGACTCATCCGCTGCAGCTGCCGCCCATCCGTTTGGGATCTTTCGGCTAATCCACACAGGCGACTTACGCGCCCGTTCGACGCTCCTGGTGTTGCTCCTGGCTGCCCTGGCCCTGTCTGTGCAAGGACAGCGCTACTTTGAAGCGGATCGTCCCAACCCCTCGCCAAATGGACTTACCTTTTATCTCGTGGCCATTCTGGTCTTTGTGTTGGCGGTTGTGCGCGCCGATCGTTTCTCCAGGCAGCCGGGTGAAACGAATCATCTCGGCCTGAGGGCCAGAGTCGTGGGGGCATACGGAGAAACGGTCGATGCGGCGCATAAAATACGATGGCCGCCTGCCATCACATCGACTCTTCGGCGTCATATCCAGACGGTCGCGCAAGCCGCTCGACACCATCCCTTGCGCTCGATCGTCCTGGTGTTGGCAGTCCTGCTGACGGTGTGGCTGCTTCATCTCCTGCGGGTCGATCCACCGCTTCCCGACTACACTCTGACGTTTGTCATCTGGCTAAGCGCCATCGGCCTTTACCTGCTAGCGGTCCTGCCGCCACATGGCTCTGGCACGCAGCCCAGTCTCAAGGAGAAGTTCGACTGGCGGATCGTGCTCGTCGTGGAAGTGATTTTGCTGGCAGCGTTCGCACTGCGCGTCTGGGAATTGGACAGCATACCGCCCACACTGGCCGGGGACGAAGGGACGTTCGGGCTGGAGTCGATCAAGACGTTCAACGGTGACATTCGCAACCGCAACCCCTTTACCACCGGCTGGCTCAGCGTACCCACTTTGACCTTCCATTTCAACGCGATCACGCTCAGGCTGCTGGGCCATACCGTCTTCGCCCTGCGCCTGCCCTGGGCGCTGGTCGGCACGATCACCGTGTTGATCGTCTTCAGGCTGGTCACGCGGCTCAGCGGCCCGACGCTCGGGCTGATGACGGCCGCGCTGTTGGCGACGTATCACTTCCACATCCACTACTCGCGCATCGGCATCAACAACGCAGCCGATCCCTTCCTGATGGCGTTGGCGCTGCTTCTGCTCTACCGGGCCTACGACCGGCGCAGCCTGCGTGACTGGGCGCTGTGCGGCGTGGTGGTGGGCCTGGCGCAATACTTCTACTTCGGCGCGCGCTTTGCCGTCATCGTCGTCGGCGTGCTGCTGCTCTACTGGCTCGTGCGCGACGGCCGGCAGTTCTGGGGCGAGCAGCGTCGCGGGATCGCGATCCTGCTTGGCGCGACGATCGTCACCGCCGCCCCGATGATCCAGTATGCGATTCGTTTTCCCGACGATTACAATGCGCGTGTCAACCAGATCGGCATTATGCAGAGCGGGTGGCTGGAACGCGAGCAAGCGGTTCGCAATCAAAGCGCTGTGCCGATCCTGCTCGACCAGTTGCAGCGCGCGGCGCTGGCGTTCAACTTGTACCCCGACCGCACCGGCTGGTATGGTTCACCGCAGCCGCTGTTCGACTTTGCTGCCGGGATCCTGTTCCTCCTCGGATTGGGCTATGCCACCCTGCGGCCGGCTGCTCATCGGGTGTTCCCGCTGGTGGTGTGGTGGTGGGGAGCGACCGTATTAGGCGGCGCGCTGACGGAAAGTCCGCCGTCCACTCAGCGGCTGATCACGCTCGCTCCACCGGCCGTCTTCTTCGTGGCTCTGGCGCTGCTGAAGATCGGTCAGATTCTCCAGCGCGCGCTCCAGGCACGCCTTCTCGAACGCCTGACGCCTTATTTGGGTGCGGCGGTGCTAGGGCTCAGTCTGATCAGTATCAAGTGGTATTTTGTGGATTTCACGCCGCTGCGGGTGTATGGCGGCTTCAATGCGGTTGTCGCCACGGCAATGGGCAGGTACGCGCGTGACTCGCTTGGCTCTGACTGGCGGATGTATTTCTTCGGGCCGCCGCGCATCTACATTCTGTTCGGCTCGATCCCCTATCTTGCGCCGGGGGTGGAGGGTGTGGATGTCGTCGAGCCGCTCGTCGCGCCGCCCGACCCGGACTTCGCCGGGCGGGACAAGAACGCGGCGTTCGTCTTCCTGCCAGAACGGCGCCGCGAGCTGGATTGGGTGCGGCAGACGTTCCCTGGCGGCAGGCTTGAGGAAATGCCGTCGCCGTGGGACGGCCCGCCGTTGTTCATCGTGTACCGTGTGCCTCTCTCGACATCGGCAACATGGGCAAGTCGACTGCTTATCGAATCCTGCTCGCCTTTTCGCTCGCGCTGAACGTCGCGCTGGTGTGGGCATGGCGGCGAACTCGGCGCCAGCCGGACGACACGACTGCTGCCAGACGGCCGGTCGATCCACAGGCGCTTCCCTTCGCCCTTCCCGCACATAGCCCTGCTGGGCCGACCGGGATGCAGGCCGCGCCTGCCAGTCCCCTGCCGGCGCGAATCGGGGATGCGCTCCGACTGCGTTTTCAAAGGCTCGATTCCACGCTGTTCGCCGGGGCGCTGGCTGTCTTTCTCGTGACCCGGCTGATCGGACTCGATCGCTTCCCGATCTATTTCTTCACCGACGAAGCGATCCAGACGGTGCTCGCCGCCGACTTCGTCAAGAACGGCTTCCGCGACCATCTCGGCACGCTCTTCCCAACATTCTTCCTGAATGATTCGTTTTACAACCTGAGCGCCAGCGTCTACTTGCAGATCATTCCCTACCTGCTATTCGGCCAATCGCTCGTCGTGACGCGCGCCGTCTCGGTGTTGATCGCCTTCACGGGGATGATTGCGGTCGGGCTGATTCTCAAGAATATCTTCCATATCCGCTTCTGGTGGATCGGCGTGCTGCTGCTGTCGATCACGCCCGCATGGTTCCTTCACTCGCGAACGGCGTTCGAGACGGCGATCGCGACCGCGTTTTACGCTTGGTGCCTGTACTTCTACTTGCGCTATCGGCAGGGCCACTCGCGCAGCCTGCTGGCCGCCCTGGCATTCGGCGCGCTGGCGTTCTATACCTACAGCGCCATTCAGCTCGCCATCATGCTGACCAGCCTGGCGCTGCTGCTCATCGACGCTAGCTACCACTGGCAGAACCGGCGCATCGCGGCCCAGGGACTTCTTCTCACCATCCTGCTGGCACTACCCTACGTGCGCTTCCAGAACGAGCATCCCGACGAAACCTTCTTGCACGCGCGGCGACTGGAGTCCTACTGGTTGAAGTCGGATGTGTCGGCCGGTGAGAAGGTCAACCGCTTTTTCGACGAATATACCTACGGTCTCAGCCCAGCCTTCTGGTATCAGCCAGATAACACACGCGACCTGATCCGCCACAAGATGAAAGGCTACGGCAACATTCTGCCGATCACGCTGCCATTCGCGCTGCTCGGCGTCTTCGCGTGCCTGCGCCGAATCCGCTCACCTGCGCATCGCACGCTCCTCATCGCGGCCGCGCTCGCGCCGACAGGCGCAGCGTTCGTCGAAGTGCACGTGACGCGCGCGTTAGCGTTCGTCGTGCCGGCGGCGCTGCTCACGGCGATCGGCCTCGCCGCGCTTTCAGAACGGTTAGCGCGGCGTGTTGGGTATAGCCCGCTGGCGGTCGGGTTGTGCGCCGGGCTGATCACCGCCAACGTCGCCATGCTGAATGACGCGCTGGTGAACGGCCCAACCTGGTACGACGACTACCACCTCGGCGGGCTGCAATACGGTGCGAAGGAGATTTTCGCCGCGATCCGAGATTATCTGAGGCGTTCGCCCGACGCCCGCATCCTGCTCTCCCCCACCTGGGCCAACGGCACCGACACGCTGCAACGCTTCTTCCTGCCGGATGAGCCGCGCGTCGGTCTGCTCACCATCGGCGCCTTCACGTTTAAGAAGCTCGACCTGAGCGACGACATACTCCTGATCATGACACTGAGCGAATACCAGGAAGCACTCCGCAATCCGAAGTTCACGGACATCCGGGTCGAGCAAACGCTTCCTTATCCGAATGGCGAAAACGGTTTCTACTTCGTGCGGCTGCGCTACTCGCCCGAGGTCGACGCGATCTTCAAGGCCGAGCAGGAGGCGCAGCGCGAGCCGG
>JBOGUH010000305.1:0-4571 GCA_050695975.1 Anaerolineae bacterium | reverse complement strand
GTGTTGCTGGGTGTCGGGGTAGTCGTCGGCGTGGCTGTCGGCGTGCTGGTGGATCGTGCGGCGATATCCGGTGACGGAACCACGACGAAGATCGCGGCGTAGGCCGCGCACGTGAGGAGTGTGAGTGTAAGCAGCACCAGTGTCAGCGTATTGAAAAGTCGAGCGCGTGAGTTGGGCATGGTCAGTGGTTGCGCTGAAGGTTGAGGACGGCGAGATCGGCTCGGCAGTCCGAGCGCGTGCGCAGGCGGATCACATCGGACACGGGCTGGCCGTTCTCGTAGACCTGGATGATGAAGTCGAAATCGCCTGGCGCGCCGATGAAGATCTCGTAGGCCGCCGGCGAGCCGTAAATCCCGTTGATGCGGGCGCTGCTGCCGGAGACGAAGACGCGCTTGTTCTGTTCGGGTACCGGCCCGCCCCAGCCGACGACGGACACGCCAGGCAGCGGCTTTCCATCCACATCCAGCACCTGCCCGGCAACGCCCAGCCACGCGCCGCACGCTGCGCCGTAGGGATCGGACCTGAACGTGATCTCGTCATTCGTCTTGGTATATTTGAACGGCGAGAAGGTCGGGCCGGGCCGAGTCGGTGTGGGTGTGTTGGTCTTGGTCGCGATCGGCGTGCGCGTCGGGCCGGGTGTCTCGGTGTGGGTCGGCGTCGGCGACGGACCGGGCGTATCGGTCGGGCCGGGCGTGGCGGTCGGTGTCCAGGTGGCCGGGCGGGTCGGGCTGGGCGTCGGCGTGATCGTCGGCGGGTTGTCCGCAATCCGGCGTGGGCCGAACGGATCGAGCACAAAAATGGCCGCGTAGGTCAAGGCCACCAGCCCGCTCAGGCCGAGGAACAGCGACGCGAGTTGATTGAAGACGCGGCCTGCACCTGACATGCGTCTGGCTCCTGAGCCTATTTTCACATCCCGTAGGCCAGCATCCCCATGCTGGCCTGTGGCGTGTCCATTCGCGCATAGGGATAGGGATGCGAGCGCTGTGGAATATGGGCCGAGCGCGGTCGGAGAGGGTCTAGGGCCACAGGAACAGGTAGGGGTCAGGTCGCTTGCACACCGTTCCAACCACCCTGCGATTTGCATCGACCCGGATGATCTCAATGGTCCAGAAGAAATTGCCACCGCTGTAGATGCCGTTCAGCCCGACCTGGTACTGGCAGAACGCTCCGCAGTTCTTGTTCTTAGGATCGGCTTCATCTGCCCAGCCAATCGATCCGATGCCGGCGCCAGGCGGGTCGAGCAGCACGTCGTAGTGTTCATCGGGTCCAAGCGCCCGCCCGAACGTCCACGTCAAAACCGGCACGTCGTATTGGTTGAATTTCTGGCCGGGCGGCGGGCCGAGCAGTTTGAACGTCGCGCAGACGTCCACGGTCGTTGCCGACGGTGTCGGCGTCATCGTCGGTGTAGGTGTATCGGTGGGCAGCGGCGTGCGCGTCGGGCGCGGCGTGCTGGTGCGTGAAGGTGTCGACGTCGGCCGGCGGGTCGGGTCGGGCAGTGTCGGCGATGGGGTCCACGTCGGCGGGCGGGTCTGGGTGGGCGTGCCGAGCGTGGGGGTGACGATGACCACCTGCCGCACGCGCAGCGGTCCGAATGGATCGATAATGAAGATCAGCGCATACACCGCCGCAACCACGCCGGTGAGGGTGAGGAAGACCAGGGTCAATCTGTCGAACAGCCGTGCACTGGGCACCAGGGTCTCCTTAGTCAGTAATCAGTAAGCAGTAGTCAGTAGTCAGATAGGAGTAGTCAGCAGGGTGGCTTAGCTAGCGTTCGATGTTCGCCGCCGCGCGCAAACTGCTCAGCCAATTTTCGAAGGCGGCCTGCTGCAGCGTCAGCAGTTGATCGGTGGTGAGCGCCCGCGCCGGATCGACTTCGATGGCCTGGACGATGTGGAAGCCGAATGCGCTCTGCACCGCGCCGCTGTACTGGCCGGCTTGCAGCGCGAAGGCGGCATCCTCGATTTCCCTCGAGATCAACACGCCGCGTGGGAACCAGCCCAGGTCGCCGCCGCCGTCTCGGGTGAGCGTGTCTTGCGAATACTGCTGGGCCAGCGAGGTAAAGTCGGCGCCGGCCTGCAGTTGGGCTGACAGCGAGTTGGCCAGCTCGACGTTGTCCACCAGGATGTGCCGCGCGTGCACTTGCGGCGCGGCGCTCGCCACGTTGGCGATGACTTGATCGCGCATGGTGGAAGCCAGCATCGCCGCGCGCTGTCCGGCGCGGAACTCTGCTTCCGATTGGCCGAGCGCGGCCAACTGCGCCGCGAACGCGTCCGGCCCACCGCTGGTGGCAATGATTTCCTGCATGGCTGCTTCAAGGTCTGCATCCGACACGGTAATGGCCTTGAGCCGCGCTTCCTGCTCGATCAAGACCTGATCGATCATGCCGTTGAGCACTCGGTCGCGCACCTCCGCCAGCTGCGCCTGCCCGTCGGCCGAGTTTGGATCAACTCCCTGCGCGATCAGCGCCGCTTCGAACTGCGCGACTTGATGCTCGTAGTCGGACAGCGAGATCGGCTGGCCGTTGACCCGCGCGACGGAAGGGGGTTCGGTGGCAGGCGGCAGCGTGGAATCGACCGGGAGCGGCGGCTGGGTGGCGGCGACCTGCGCGCCCGGCGGGGGCGTCGGAGTGACGATGACCACCTGCGACCCATTGCCTAAATCGCACGCAGAGACGATCGTCACAAGAGCCACACACATGCCCAACATTGCTAATCGCCGAACGGCCACACGAGCCTCCAGTGTAGAGATTGGCCGGTATTATACTCACGCGATCCGGTTTACGCAACCAAACTTTGGCGCTGGTGGGCCTCACCCCCTCCCTCTGCCCCTCCCCCCCTCTCTTGTCGGCCCTTCGACTTCGCTGCGCTCCGCTCAGGGTGCTCGACGGGAGAGGAGGGAGGGGTGGCTAGCCGGGGTGGGGGTGAGGTTGCGGGAAAGCGGTGCCCATGTTAGAATCCGGCCACCTCGGTCAGGCTACACAAACAGGACAAAACCGACTATACCGCACGGAATTATCTCCCCAGCACGGCTGGCCGCACTAAGCCCATTTTCCGCAGTTGCTCGTGGCGGGTTCGTAACCCGCCGCTAAACCGCCGAGTCTCGGACTCGGCGTGAGCAGGGTGCGAAATGTTGGCTAAGCACGGCGGCGGAGTGTGCTGTTCTTTTTTGTGGAAAGGAGCAAAAGCCCCTCGTCATGGAAGATCAACAACCCGCTGCTGAGAGTCCGATCCCAAACCCCGCTGCTCACAATCCGGCCCCGGAGCTTGAGGCCAAGTGGACGCCATCGAGGTTACCGCCGCGTTTGGCGCGACGGCTCGATCAAATTCCTTCAGGCAATCGCAATCTGATCCTATATGGCGCCATCGCCGTCCTGGTGATCGTCGGATTGCTTCTCCCGCCGATCTCGCTGCTCGATCGCATCTTTGTCACCTGCGGCGAATTAGCGATCGGCGCCGACATGCCCTCGGCCCGGCATCCCGACGGCTTGTCCGTGCTTCAAGCCAGCGCCGATCAGTCGTATCGGCTGGCAGTGACTACAGCCGGCTGGGTCAACCTCGATTCCGGCGCGGCGAGCGAGTCGATAGCCGGCGCTCGCGAAGCGCTGCCCGTCAACCTCGTCGCGGTAAGCCCGATCTATCAGATAGCCGTGTGTGGCGACAAGCCGCAGCCCGGCACGCTCCGCCTATCGATCCCGGCCGACGTGAAACCTTTGGACACGCTCGACCTGTATGCCTGGAACGCTGAGACCAAGACGTGGTCGTGGATTGGCAGCAACCGCAGCGCCGCCGACGCGACGATCTCGGCTTCGGTCGTTGCGCTGCCGTCGGCGGTCGCGCTGATGCAGACGACTTCGGCCGCTCCGGCGATCGGCGTCGAAGTCGATCCGGGCGAATCGCTCGGCGCCGACCTGAGCAGCGTCGTGACCGAACTCTATCCGACTGGCCCGGTGATCTCGGCGGATGGTTCACTGGGCGGCGATCAAGCCGCTCTGTCAGGTTCTGCTTCAACACAAGCGGTCTACCCCGTCATTCGCAATTATCTCATGAGCGGCCAGCCCAATCCCGACTTGGTGCGTGGCGTTTTGAGCATGGCCGAGGTTCGCCAGTCGCACATCGCCGCGCTGGTGGCGCTGACCGTCGACGGCAAGGCAGCCGGCGTCACGCTCGACTATCAGGGTCTTACCGCGAGTGAGCTGGATGCCTACTCCGCGTTCGTGTCCGATCTGGCTGTCGCGTTGCACGGACAGGGCAAGCGCCTGAACGTCGTGCTGCCTGCGCCGTCGATCACGAGTGAAGGTGGCGCCGACACGGCGGGCTACGATTGGTATCGCATCGGCCTGGCGGCCGACACGGTGCAATCGCCGATGAGCGACGCGGAGCTGATCGATTGGGCCACGTCTCAGGTGAATCGCTATAAGTTCCAGCCGATCCTGTCGGCGGGCAGCCGTGAGACGCTCGCCGCTACCAGCGCGCCGATCTCGTTCGAGCAGGCGATCGCGCCGCTGGGCGTAGTCAGCACCACGGGATCGCTTAGCGTCACCGCCGCCTCCAGCTCGATCGTCACCTTCACGC